>CALFCI010000065.1 GCA_937951135.1 uncultured Aquimarina sp.
ATTTGCCAAATTTGTACTTATGATAATTGAAATCTCCAACTCTAATTTGAGAAATAAGAAGTTTTGGGAAAAAAATAATGAAAAAAGTTATTACGATTTTAGATTTATAGTTCATTCTATGAGAGTATTTATTTTGGTTAACGCTTGAGCTATGAACAGTACGGGAGCAAACTGACGTTTACTTTCCGCCACGCACATAGCAAAATCTTTTTGTTTTGTTTTTTCTTTTCCTTGTTTAAAGCAAAATCCAAAAGATTTTGCGGACTTCATAAAAATACACAAACCTTACGATTAAGCCCGAAGCCCGTATTGTTTATAGGTTTTGTTGGCATTTCGTTTTATTCCGTTTCTATTATCCAATCATTAAATTCTGTTTGTCCGATACCTTTAACAGAATGACAATAATTATCATTGAATATAAACCCTTTCGTTTTTGCTCCTTTAAATTTCGTTGCTTCAAAAGATACGTTTTCCATTAGAGCGTTGGTAAGATTAGAATTTCGAAAGTCAGAAGTTTTAATGTTACTTTTTAAAAATTTTGTATTCGTCAAATCAGAGTTTCTAAAGTCGGTTGAAATAAAACAATTTTTAAAAGTTATTCCTGATAAATTCTCATTTCTCAAGTCCAAATTGTCCAACTCAGCGTCTTTGAATATTGTCTTTCCAGATTTCACTTGTTCTAGAAACTCTTCTTTTGATAACTGAATTTCAAATTGATTCGATTCTTTTATGTTTTTTAAATCACTTAACGTCGTGTCAATTAACTGAACCAGTTCACCATGAGCATTGACAAAGTCTTTTCTTATTTCATCAAATTTCGCTTCATTCCACAGATGTTTCTCTTTCATCGCAGGTAAGTCGTCAAATCCGCTCAGATAGAAATGAGTTATTGATTCGAGTTCTTTTATTCCGCTAGAATATTTAGAATATACTTTCTCTAAAAGTAATATGTGGTCAACTTTTTCAGAAGACGGTTTTTCTTTTAGTTTAATTAATATTTCTATTATTTCTCGGTTCATCTTAAATGAATGCCAACAATTGTATATCCGTAAAGGTAATGATATATCTCTTTTATCAGAGTTCATCTAAAGGTTTTTTTATTTCGTTGAAATAGGGGCTAGACACATTCGTATAGATTTCGGTAGTTTTTGTGGATTGGTGTCCTAATAGGACTTGAATATATCGTAAATCAACGCCGTCTTCCAAAAGATGCGTTGCAAAACTATGCCTTAGTATATGTGGAGGTACAGATTGGTTAATTTTATCTATACTTTTTCTCTCTTTGTCTTCCTGTCTCTTTTTTTCTCCTTGATTCTTAAAATGAAGCGATCTCGATTCTTACATAGAATATGTATCTTCGCAGCCAAAGTATAAATACAATCCATTGCCTTACGAATTTAATATACAAGTCACTCCAGAGGTCGCAGCATATCCTGATCAATTGAAGCGCTCTATTGCTCAAAAAAACAAACTTGCAGCACAAGAAATTACCGCAGTAAAAATTTTAAAACGTTCTATTGATGCACGTCAAAAAAATGTGAAAATTAATTTACGAGTGCAGGTATATATGCAAGAGCTTTATATTGACACGCCCATACCATTACCTGAATATCCCGAAGTAGCGAATGCTCCCGAAGTAGTTATTGTTGGTGCTGGTCCAGCAGGATTGTTTGCTGCGTTACGATGTGTAGAACTCGGTTATAAACCGATTGTGCTAGAACGGGGTAAAGATGTGCGAGCTCGACGAAGAGATTTAAAAGCGATTGCTAGAGATCATATCGTTAATGAGGATTCTAATTATTGTTTTGGTGAAGGGGGTGCAGGTACCTATAGTGATGGGAAGTTATATACGCGATCTAAAAAGCGAGGAGATGTACAACGCATATTAAAGCTATTAGTAGGGTTTGGTGCTACAGACCAGATATTGGTAGATGCACACCCACATATTGGAACGAATAAATTACCAGATATTATTCAAGCCATTCGCGAGCGAATTATAGCGAGTGGAGGAGAAGTGCATTTTAATACGCGTGTAACCGATATAAAAATAAAAGAATTAGCAATCGAAGGTGTAGTATTAAACGATGGTCAAATAATAGCAACCAATGCTGTGATTTTGGCAACAGGGCATTCTGCGAGGGATGTGTTTGAATTCCTACATCATCAGTCTGTAGCGATGGAGGCTAAACCTTTTGCATTAGGGGTTCGGGTAGAGCATCCGCAACAATTGATTGATCAAATACAATATTCATGTACGACAAGAAACCCATACTTACCTCCGTCTCCTTATAGTTTAGTAAAACAAGTAGAAGGCAGAGGAATGTATTCTTTTTGTATGTGTCCAGGAGGTGTTATTGCACCTTGTGCAACACAACCAGGAGAGGTGGTGACTAATGGTTGGTCACCTTCCAAACGCGATCAGCCTACAGCTAATAGTGGTATTGTTATAGAGCTTAAAGCTAAGGACTTTAAAGCGTATGCAGATAAAGGGCCTTTAGCTGGAATGTGCTTTCAAAAAGCTATAGAACAAAATGCATGGATGCTTGCAGGTAAAACACAACGTGTTCCTGCACAGCGGTTAGTAGACATGACGGTCGGAAAATCATCTACCGATCTACCAGTTACTTCGTATACCCCAGGATTAACTGCGGTGGATATGGGAGCGGTGTTTCCAAAGTTTATACATCAACGTTTACAGCAAGGGTTTAAGGAGTTTGATAGGAGTATGAAGGGGTATTTGACTAATGAAGCTATAGTGCATGCACCAGAGTCTAGGACTTCTTCACCGGTTAGAATACCACGAGACGCTAAAACATTAGCACACGTTCAGATTAAAGGGTTATATCCTTGTGGAGAAGGAGCAGGGTATGCAGGAGGAATTATTTCGGCGGCTATAGATGGTGAAAAATGTGCAAATGCTTGTATAGAAGTATTGAAGATATAGCAGTACTTAATGTTCTGTTTTTCTTCTTTCACTAAGATTGCTGAACATCAATTCAATTAGGCGCTATGCTATGAGTGAATGGTTATGAGCGAAACCAATATTCCTTGATATAGTTGAAATAACAATTATGAGCATTGCTTTTTTATAGAGAAGTTGACTGTAGTTCCTTTCGCTAATGTAGAAGAAATCGTTACAATCCCATCCATGTTTTGTACTGTTTTTTTTACTGTAGATAAACCTATTCCATTCCCAATTACACCATTTCTGTCTGCCATATTTGCGGTTGTAAATAGTTTTAGTATCGCATCTGTTTTGTCTTCCGGAATTCCCATTCCGTTATCAGTAATGGTGAAATAATAATAAACATCGTCTTGGGTAGCTTGAATTATTATGGTTGTAATTTCTTTATCATTATACCGAATACTATTCGTAATCAGGTTTTTAAATATTACGTCTAAATCAGATTTGTTGGCATGAATTAATAGGTCTTCTTTTGGAAATGTAAAATGATATGGGATATTAATATTTAATGTACGTTCTATTTCTTGAAGCATGGGATTGAGATAAAAATCTTCAGGTTCTTGATGTATAAAGTGAGCGCTTTCATAATGACTTAGAATATTATTAATATACGTACTCATAGTAAATGAGGATTTTTTGATGTATCTAAAGTACTCTAGAGATTCTTCATCCAATACAGTGTTCAGTTTTAATTGTAATAAATCTGTAGCCGTCACAATACTAGCAATTGGTCCTTTAATGTCATGGCAAACAATTCTACCGATTTTTCTAAGGGATTCATTACGGTTTTTTAGTTTCTCTTGCAGATGTTCATAGGTATGATTGATCTGTTTTAGTTCAAACAATTTGACGATTTGATTGGCTAATGTTTTTAATGCTTTGAGTTGTTTAGTAGATAGTTTCTTTTTTGGAGCCTGATCGATGACGCATAATGTACCTAGAGCAAACTTGTTTTTATCGATTAAAGGAACACCTGTATAAAATAGTATAGGTTGCTCTGTTTTGGTAAGTGGATTGTCTTTAAAACGAATATCTTCTGTAGTATTAGAGACTTCTAAGATCTCATTAGGCTGTAAAATAGCATGTGCGCAAAAAGAATATACTCTTGGAATTTCTGTTGTGTCCAAGCCATGACTAGATTTAAACCATTGTCGATCGGTATCAATTAATGAGATTAAGGAAATACTAGTATCACATAGTTGAGCAGCCAAAGCAGTAATATCATCAAATTCTTTTTCAGGATTAGTGTCTAAAATATGTAATGATTGTAATGCTTCTAGTCTAAAGTTTTCATATATAGGTTTTTCGGGAGCAATCATTGATGAATATTTGATTTAATTAATGCGTAATATCCCCAAATCTAATAAAAAAAGAGCTGTATTGAGGTGATTTGAAGTATTTATTTTGATAGTATTAATAATGAATTAAAGCAATATGCTTAATTAATTATTGTTAATAATAGTGCCATCTATCATTACTAATTTTCTGTCCGCCATATCCGCAAGTTCTTTATTATGGGTAACGATTACAAAAGTTTGGCCAAACTCATCTCGAAGTTTAAAGAATAACTGATGTAAGTTTTCGGCAGATTCACTATCTAAATTACCTGAAGGTTCATCTGCAAAAATAATTTTGGGATCATTGATCAATGCTCGTGCAACGGCTACTCTCTGTTGTTCGCCTCCAGATAACGCATTCGGTTTATGGTGGTATCGTTCTGTTAGTCCTAAGAAATCAAGCAATTTTTTTGCTTTTTTTTCAGCTTCTATTTTTGATGTGTTTTTTATAAATGCAGGGATGCAAACATTTTCTAATGCTGTAAATTCCGGCAATAATTGATGAAATTGAAAAATAAATCCAAGATGTTCATTTCTGAATTTAGACAATTGCCAAGATGATAAAGTATTGATATCTACGTTGTTTATAAATAAACTTCCTTGTTGGGTTGTATTGATATGATCTAAGGTGCCTAATATTTGTAACAAGGTAGTTTTTCCGGCACCTGATGCTCCTACGATAGAAACAATTTCTCCTTTTTGAATATGAAGGTTTACTCCTTTTAAGACATTTAAATCATCATAATTTTTATAGATATTATTTGCTTTGATCATTCTTGTTTTTTTGCTTTTATGTTGCCTAAAATGGTGTGTGTCTTTCTTTCTATTGTTATTAAGGAATACAGCTGGCGTAGGTGAAAGTAATTAATATCTATAAACTTGCCAAGTTCATCTTTTAAAAATTATGGATTATTAGCTATAATTAGTTTTCATTAATTGCTACTGTGAAGAAGTTTGACGTTATTTCATAAGAAAATAGAGTTCTGTGGTGAAATAGCGTTATTTCTCAATGGTTATGAGTAATTTTGTTGTACACGTTATATCGCATTACTTATGGAAACAAATAATATGGATACTGCTGTATTGGCTGGGGGTTGTTTTTGGTGTACAGAAGCTGTTTTTTTAACGATAAAAGGAGTATATAAAGTTATTTCCGGATATACAGGGGGGACTATTAAAAACCCGGCATATCGTGAGATTACTACTGGACGAACAGGGCATGCAGAAGCTATTGAAATAACTTATGACACTGCTATAATTAGTTATAAAGAGCTATTAGAAGTATTTTTTCTTACTCATGACCCTACAACCTTAAATCAGCAAGGGGCAGATAAAGGGACACAGTACCGAAGTGCTATTTTTTATTCCAATGTATCACAGCAAGAAGTTGCGGCAGAAGTGATACAAGAATTAACGAATACTAGTGCCTTTGATACCCCTATAGTGACCGAAATCACTCCATTAGGAGTGTTTTATAAAGCAGAAAAAGATCATCAAAATTACTATAGATTGAATACTGATCAGGGTTATTGTAGGTATGTAATACATCCTAAATTAACAAAGTTGCGAAATGTTTTGTCGCATCAATTAAAATAATAATACGTAAAGGAATAGACTATGCCATATAGACAATTTGAAGAATACAATATACAAGTTACGGATGATGTAAAAGAAAAGTTTAAATCTATTATAGAGAACCTAGGGGAGGATACGGAAAGAGAAGGTATTGTTAAAACTCCAGAGCGCGCTGCAAAAGCCATGCAGTTTTTAACTCAGGGATACGATCAAAAACCAGAAGAGATTCTTAAAGCAGCAATGTTTAAAGAGGACTATGATGATATGGTGATTGTTAAAGATATTGAATTGTATTCTTTATGTGAACATCATATGTTACCATTTTTCGGTAAGGCGCATATCGCGTATATTCCGAATGGCTATATTGTTGGTTTAAGTAAGATACCTCGCATTGTTGATGTGTTTTCACGGAGGCTTCAGGTGCAAGAGCGATTAACTCATGATATTTTGGAATGCCTTAACGATACTTTAAAGCCTAAGGGAGTGGCTGTTGTTATTGAAGCATCACACATGTGTATGATGATGAGAGGGGTTCAGAAACAAAATTCAGTAACTACAACATCAGGATTTCGAGGGCAGTTTGAAAAAATAGAGACACGTACCGAGTTTTTACGACTAATTACAGCAGATTTATCGTAATTTTAGATAGCTACTATAGTTCTTGTTTTGTTTACTCCACATTGTGGAGTTTAAAATTCTCCGAGGTTCTGCCTCGGGTGTATCGACTAGATTCAAGATAAAATAGCGTCTTGTTTCTTGTAGCGAGCGGTCTTATCTCTGATATCCGGGCTCTGCCCGAGGGAATTGACTAATGGATATACAACTGCCTTTCCTTGTTTTATAGTTAGATGCTCTGCTAGGTCTACTAGTTTTAGAAGCCTAGTAGGTCTGGATCAAAAAGTAATGATGTAACTTTGAATTGAGGACAATTATTTTTTGTCATGTACTCAAAAATAGTGCTACAAAATAAATAAAAGGCAAATGGTTTTAGGTATAGTGTTTTTTAAAGGTCATAGCGATGAGTTTTTTTGGAATACTATTTGCATCATATAAAGATAAATTACACGATTATGACTAATAATAAATATAAGAACTTAGGGTTAAGTATTCTTTTTGATGGAATAGGAATGCTAACTTATTTTTTTCCTGGTATAGGAGAATTTGGGGATCTTGCTTGGGCTCCTGTAGCGGGATGGCTGATGACTAAAATGTATAAGGGTAATGTTGGTAAGGCAGCAGGACTATTTACATTAATAGAGGAGGCAATTCCAGGTACAGATGTAATACCGACATTTACCATTATGTGGGTATATACCTATGTTTTTAAGAAAGAAAAAAAAGAGATTATAGAAGTTTGATATTAGAATAGAACCATAAAAAATGCTATGAATAGATGCTCTAATGCATAATCCGGCTTAAAACAGAAAGTCAAGATGAGTTCATAAAAAAAAAGCTGTTTTTCTACAAAACAGCTTTTTGAAAAAAGGATATGCTTTTTACTTATGCACGAGAAACATCATTAGAAATTACTGCAGTAGATGCTTTACTAATGTAAGATTTTAAAGGAACAAATTGTATTTGCTCTTCGATCTCAGTACCGTTTACGCAAGTAATAGAATAATGTTTTATTTGTACGTTTTCAAATCTTAATGTAGACATTGCTTCACTTTGATCTCCTACAACGTCAAAATCCATTTTTAAGATTTCTTCATTTACAGCAAAACGCTCCCAAAGGTTTGTTTTGTTTACGTAAGGAACTGTAACATCAAAGAATCCACCTTTGTTTTTGTTCGCGGGTTCATCTTGGGTTTTTAAATCTTGAAATGCGTGATAGTGATATTCAGAAAGAGTAACAACATCAACTGTTTCCTCAGCACCAGTTGTTGCTATCTTTTGTGTAACTTTTAACTGATCCGATTTTAAAAGGAATTCTGCCATAATTATGTTTTTTAATGTGTATTGTTTTTATGTTAGGTTATGAAATGTACTTCATAACATCTATTGGATACTGGACATTAATGTCTATATTATCCTTGAGATTGCCATCCATTAGCGTATGTCATACCATCAACTTCACAAGTTTTCGCTACAAATTTAAAAGTCTCGATACTTTTAGTGAAATTGTTGTTTTTTAAAGATCCAGAACGCGAGTAAGATACAATATGTACTTTACTAAATTTATGGTTTACATCTTTAAGGTCATTTTGATGATTTAATTCTCTTAAACATTCAAAACTCTCTACTTCTTTCTTCTCAGCAAAGAAATCAGCAATGTTAGAATATCCTAAAGGCATCTCTAGAGATACTGTTACAGGTGTATGGGTTACAGGAGTTGCTCCGTAAGCCGTATTTTCATTGTTCTTTAGTGTCCCAACACTTGCTGTAGATAAGATTTTTAGATCTCTATTCTCTTTAGTATTTATGTCTAGTTTGGAACATGTTAATTGTACTTTTCCCATAATATTTTAAAATTTAATTAATTCTGTATGTTTTAATAAAGGCTTTTCCTTATGCATAAATTGGAATACCATCGATTACACCGTCTTTAAGAGAGAATGTAAGTTCTACTTTTTCACTTGAAGAAGGGTCTAAAACATCTAAACGTAATTTGTGAAACTCTAATGTTTTAATTTTTGTTTCATTGTCAGGAGCAATTATTGTTAATTTCACCTTTTGAATAGGGTGATCTCCTTCTAGTAAAAACAATTCTCTCATTTTGTTCATAGTGTCATCTTGAGCTGTTCTCAAGAAACTAGCTTTGATACCACTAGGCACTACTTCGCCATCAACTCTACTTGAGTTTTTGTCAGAACTTCTGTATGCAGAAAAACTAAAATCATTAAGTTTGATAGGCTTGTCCTCCGTTATTCCGTGATCCGGAATAGATAATAAAATTGTACTCATAAAATGAATGTTTAAATTAATGTTCTTTTTTTGTTTGTCAAATATTGCAATTAAGTCTTTAAAATTAGTCACTGAAAACAGTGAAAATAATAAAATATAATAAAACTATTATTTCAGTGTTCTAAAATAATAAATTATATATACAAATGTATACTTTTTGGAATACGATTTAGTTATAAATTTGTTAAGATTTTAAAAAATTTACATACTAATATCTCTCCTTGTTTTCTGCATCCTTACAAATGGATGTTATTTTGTCTTAAGTATATTTTAGTTTTAGACACCTTTGGTGATTTATTATTATAGGTGTTTGAGTTATTGTCGCGTATTAAGTTTATAGTATTAAAACATTGTTAATAGGTTGATTATGTGATTTTTAGTTCAATTTTGTATTATATATAGGGTATTCGAAATATTTTATCTTTCACCATACTATTGTTTTTTAAAATTGAAATGTGATTGTAATATTTTGTTAAATTGAGTTTTGTATTTATAATTTTCTGATTTTTTAAAACTTTTAGAGAATATAATAGGAGTTAATATCACTTTTATATTCAGTAAGACAGGCGTGTTGTTGTAAATTTATTAAATAGTAAAATTCATTCCATAAGTATCTTTAAAAACCATTTCTATTTTTTTGAAAAACTCAGGTTTTGATTTCGTTATTTTTTATCTTTTAAAGAGTAAGTGTTTGAGGGATATACTTGTTTTCAAATATGAACCTTGTTGCTAACTCTTAGGAATTATACCCTGGTTTTGATGTTAAGCTTATCTGTAATCAGTCGATTGTTGTTTTATTTAACTGTTGTCTGTTTTTTGTTCGGAATCGACATTGCTGTTTATGCTATTGAAATACTTCTTGATAAAAAATTAAAGATGTTTGTCTTCTCTAGTTTTTGAGTCCATTATTATGTCGTTCTCCTTACTTTAAATTCAATGCATTCTACGCCTTCAGATCAAATGGTTCTTAAGTATGAATCGTCATTAATCAGATAGTAATAAACGCTCCATTTTTTAAATTCCAGTATTATATAGGTAAGCGATGCATTAGTATACTATAGACAGCTTTCGTTCTGTTATTAATTTCTCTGTTTTAATAAAATTCTTATCTCTTTTGGGAGAGGAGAATATAAGTGTGTTCTATGTCTTGATTAAAATCATATAGGATTAGTACACTATAATAAACTTATCTTTGTTTCCAAAGGTATATCTGTTTGATAATCAAATACGATAGGATGCTAATCTTGCATGGTCACCACCCTTTTTTATATAAATTATCTTTCCTATGTGTACGCTTATACTCGTTTACACATAATAACATCATCTTCTTTAATGTTGTTTCCTTCTATTGTTCTTGAGAAATCAATATGACGTTGAGCACTATACCATTTAGGTTTTGTATAGAAAATCCAATCAAATGGTGTATTGTCATCATCCATATATCCTATTTCACTTTCCGGATGTCTATCATTATAATCATTGATAAAAAAGTAAAATAGTTTTCCGAATTCCATTTTCTCAGGAGCTTTAAGTCTAAAGTTACTTAAGTTGTCTAGGTTTTTACCTTTGTTAAATTCAAAAGAAATCACGAGTGGGTTAATCAATTCCTCGTTTTTAGGATCTTGTATTCTTTTGTCAACAGGATATGCCCATTTTTTATAGATCCGAACAGGAATAGATATGGAATATTCATATAATTTCACGATCATGAAAGGAATAATAAATGATATAGCAGATGCTAAGAATATAAAATCATAGCTTGGTTTATAATTTCCAACAATGAAAAAGAATCCAATAAGCCCAAGACTCCCGATAACAATGGTGTATAAAAACTCTAACCAAAAATCGGTTTGCTTTTCTAATAAATCAGGAAATATCTTTCTAAGCGCAAACACATGTAAAAGCCCAAGTGCTAAAAATATAAGCTGAAAAGCGATGAAATTGTTTAGTGGAATATCATTTAAAACTTTTTTGTTGCTTAAAAAAGCTGTGGCCGAAAATAACAGTAATGTAATTAAAACATATACTAGAAATTTCACTTTGTTTTTAAGAAACAGTTTTCTTAAACCAGATACAAGGCCCATTAAAAGACCACTAGCCAAAGCTAAAATACTAGCCGTTTTAATAAAACCGGCACTCATTGCTATTAATAGTGTACTTGTCATATTGTTTATAGTATAGTTGATAACCCCATAATGGAGTTGTTTGTTTCATTATTTAAGACAAAGGATTGTTCCCTTGTGCTTCGGAATTCTGTTTTCGTATCAATTGTCATTTCAATTGGGATGAAATAGTCGCAAAATATACTAATAAATTTTTGAGTAAGACTCCCGGGAATATATTTATTAACATTTTTTTTAGATATTGGCCCTATTGTTAACGTTATATGAGGATATGCCACCGAAGTTTTCTGTAAATCTAGAATGAAATCAATGCCTAATTCGTTATTTGTTTGTGTATTATCGATATTTTCAGATACAGTTTTGTCAGAACGACGAATATTTACTTTTTCCCCTAATATACTACCTAGGCATACTTCCGTTAATTTTAGATTTCCAGATATCTTATGAGCAAAAGGAAGTAATTGTAATAGTTTAATGCTGTATTCACTTGGAATGGTTGGGTCAAGGTTCCAAAATTTTAAAAGAAAATCATTTTTAAGGTTTGTAAACTCATTAATTAACTCTCGTTCCTTTTGTTCGATATGTACCTTTTGAATAAAAAACTCATTTTCAATGGGGTTGAAAAAAGAACGCGCTTCTTTTTCATGCTGTTTATTTAGAGAACGAATTTCACTGTATCCTAATTTGTTTGTTGTTTTTAATGGGTCATGAAATAATCCCTCGGGAAGGATGTCATAAAGACCATTTCTGGACAAATTAAGTTGCAATTTGTCATGAGCACTATGGAAAGCATCCAACTGTATGTTTATAATATCCCTTCGAAATCCTCTAGAGAACGTACTTTGATTAAAAATATCTACATCCGTAAAGTCAATATCAGAGTTTTCCATAACCTCTGATATGTATACTTCTGCTTTTAAATCCTGATATACAGATTTTAATTCGTTGTAAATATGTTCCGTGTTCTTGTTTCTCATTGTACTAAAATAAAAATGCGATTATGCTCTAGTTGTCAGTATCTGTAATTTTATCAATTAAAGGCTTTCTTCCAGCAGCAACAAAAAGTTTTTGCCAATGATTACTGCTTAAAGTGCTAATTTGAACCCCATTTTTTCCAGAGTTAGATTTTCTAGCAGTTGAGTGTACAAATTTATCATTGCCAAGATATATTCCTACATGAGTAATCATATATGCGTATGAACCTTCTAAATTGAAAAATAATAAATCTCCTTCTTCTAAAAATTCTTGGCCTAAAAACCGGTTAGTGTTTTTAGCTTTAAATTGACGCTGAGCTGTTCTTTCTATAAGATGGTCATATACTTCATGGTATAAATGTTGAGAAAAAAAGGAACAATCAATGCCTTGTTTGTTTTCGCCACCCATTTTGTAAGGAGTGTCCATCCATTTATCTATAAACGAGTATAGCTTTATGTTTTTAACTTGTTCTGGTTCAACGTCTAAAATCGCTGCGTATTTCTTTTGGATTGGAGAAGGGCCTTTTTTCTTGTGTACGACTTTATGTTTGTTAGCTTCGTTTACAGCATCATCTACCATATCTTTATATGATTTACAACTCATAAGGTTTAAGAGCAATATAAAGATGAATATTTTGGGTATTGTTTTGTTCATGATTTTAAAATTCATTTATGCAAATATATAAAATTGACTATTTTTTCTCTCATAAGTTCAAAACTTTGACATGTTTTTAACGTTTAGTAAGTATTGTTTTGCCTTAAATTTGAGTTTTTGATGCTATTCGATCTTAATTAGGTTGAATATTTACTTTCAAAGGTAGTATACTTTCTCAGCTTTTAAGGTACTATATTTAGTTAAATGACTTTCCCTGTTTTCAGGGAGGATTGTTATGGTTAATAGTATTAAATTGTGAAAAAAAGATGTAAGTGTTTAAAAGTACATTTTTAAATTAATTACAAAAGCTTTTTCTATTAAATTTATGTTGATTTTGGTTTGCTAAATTTGTTGGAATTCAAAAAATCTTAAGAATAACATTTTTTTAGATAGGGTTATCCGTAAAATCTTTATTAAATTGCAACATATTTTAGAGTAAGTTTTATGTCAAAAAAAGTATATCTGTAAATGATTTCATCGTATTATAAAATCCCTTTGGATACCGCTAAGATTGTAAAGAATGAAGACTTAGAGAAGTCTAATATCAGGCAATCTTTAGTGAGTTATATTCATTTAATTGCGACCACATATTTTGGGGAATGTACATTTGATGAAAGCTTTGGGTGCTCTATATGGAATGTTGATTTTGATAATTTAACAAGCACAAGTAAATTAAGGCATGGAGTGATTGATTCTATAAAAGAAGGTATTTTAGGTCAAGAGAAACGATTAGAACAAGTAGAAATTATAGTGAAAATTAAACAAGAAGAAATCAATACGCCTGGCGATATTGTGAGAATAAAAAAAAGAGTAGATATTCGTATTGATGGGGTGATTAAACAGACCAATGAATCTTTTTCATGCTTAGAACAATTTTATATCGCTCCACTATCTTATTAAGACATTTATGAGTTCAGTAGAAACTAAAAATCAGATTAAAAATCGAATGATCAAGAAGGCGGCTTCACTTTGGGGAGTATCGCCAAATGAAATCGAAAGTTCTTTTGATCCCATAGTCGCATTACTTATTGGTGCATGTGCTTCAGAAATAGAGAAAATTGCTACAGAGATAGAAGCTTCTCAAACTAGAGTTACAGAGCGGTTAATTCAGTTAATGACTCCAGAAACAATATATGGAGCTAGACCAGCACATGCTGTAATATATGCAGAGCCCACAGAGGCTGAAATGATGATTACACCAGAGCATTTGTTTTACTACAAAAGTAAGATTAAGAGTAAGGCCAATCATACCCTGAAAAACGTTTATTTTTCTCCAGTTCAAAAACATAAATTAGTAGATGCATCATTAACTCGAATGATTTGTGGAGATGCGATGTATCAATTAGAGGGGAAGTTGAAAACAAGTGTAAATCTTTCATTTAAGCCTGGAAAATCATTACCACCTTCTACGTTGTACATAGGAATAGAAACCATACAAGAAGGCTTTTCTATCAAAGATTTGTCCTTGTATTTTGAGTTCTTGGATGTAGAAGATAATGATTTGTTTTATTATCATTTAAAAAATGCAAAATTTTATTTAGGGGATAAAGAAATACGTACCGTTAACGGGTATTATAATAGTCAGATATCTAGTCAATTAGATATAGAGTCGATTTTTAGTAGTAAGCCTAGTAAAACTAGGAATATAGAAGAGGCTATTAGTGAGTTTTATAAAAAAAACTATATTTCTATACTTTCAGACGATAGACTGAAAGAAAAATCAGTAGTAATGCCTAAAGAGTTATCCGAGAGTATTGATATGGATGCTCATGAAGAAGACTTGAAAGAGTTGCATTGGATCAAAGTTGTTTTTTCTAGAATTATAGATGACTCTATTTTAGACGATGTATATTGTAGTGTAAATGCATTTCCTGCATTAAATAGAAAATGGGAAAGTGTCTCATATCAACTCAATGACTTTATTAATATTGTACCCATAAACACAGAAGAGTTGTTCTTGGATGTAAAGAGTGTGACTAGTACTTCTGGAAAAGAATATACAATAAGGGAACACGATGCGACAGAAGATCATAAAGGAACATTCATTATTCGAAAAGATAATGTAGGTAAATTAGACTCTAGAACTGCGCGAGAATATATTTTACATTTAATTGAGTTACTGAAAGACGAAAGTGCTTCTTTTTCGTTTATGGGTAACGACTTTTTGGACGCGAATGTTAATGAACTGAATCAGATTATTGCAGTTTTAGAGCAGAAGATGATGGAAGTGAATAAAGAAGCGTTGGAGTATAATTACTTGTCAGTGATTCCTTATTACAATAAAGAAATACTTTTTGTAGAGTATTGGGTAACCAATGGAGAAGAAGCGAATAAAATAAAACTAGGGAATAAAATACAGATATACGAAGGGACAGATATTAAGCAAAATATAGGTTTTTTTGTAACACCTACTATTCAAGGAAAGGATGATCTAACGATGGATGAGCGTTTGCGATCCTATCGTAGGGCGCTATTGTCTAGGAATAGGGTAGTGACTAAAGAGGATATTAGAGCGCTTTGCTACGAGATATGCGGAAATAAAGTAGTGCATATTGAAGTGCAAAAAGGGTTTAAGAAAAATATAGAAATAAATAAAGGCTTAGTGCCTTGTGTCGAGATTATATTACATGCAAATCCTAGTAAGAATACGAAAGATAAGGATTGGAATTCATTAGAGAGTAATCTTTTATCCATATTGGATGAGCAATCTTTGAATATTTTCCCCTATATCATTACAGTTAAAAAATAATATAGTACACTAAATTAAAATATATGGAAGAATCTAATACATCATATCAAATGGATAGAAGTATCGTATTATTTTTTGTATTTGCTATATTGATCACCGCTTCAGTATTTGCGTATCGTTATATGCATTATACACCTTGTGAAGCAGTTGATTTTAAGATTAATGCAAAACAGTATAGAGTAGGAGAAATTATTAGATTTAAGGATAAAACAAAAGGAAATATAGTTAAAAGAATATGGAATTTTGGTGATCAATCTAATGTTGATAAACGGTTAAATCCGTATCATATTTATGAATATCCAGGTCAATATATCGTAAAATTGGAAGTTAATAATCGATGTATAGGTACAGAAACAATAACTATTAAAGAAAAGGTTTTTGTTCCAGACCCTAGAAAATTAGCAAAGTTTACAATACCGAATACTATAAATGTAGGTGAAGTTTTGAAACCTATAGAGAGCACTCCTAGCGGACAAGAATGGGAGTGGAGATTTGGGGAAACTGTTGGGGTGGATTCAAAAACTAAAAATCCAGAGTATAGCTATAGAACTCCTGGGTTAAAAACAGTAGTATTGGTGGTGAACGGAGATGTTAAACATAGCACAAAAAAAAGAATAAGGGTATTACCAGTGATTAGAGAGTATGGTAATGTTCCAGATCCTTATGTTAGAAATGGGGGGGATGGTACTAATTCAGGAGTGCCTATAGATATGGAGCCTACGATAACTAATACTAGAGATAGTGAGCCTGAAAAAAAGAAAGTCAAAGATATTGCAAATAATGTGTTTACACTTAGGTTGTATGCTATTGCTGCAGAACGAGGTAGTGCAGAGGATCTTGACGAATATTTATGTGGGAACTTAAACTTAAATATTATCGTAAATAAAAAACCAACTACTTTTTTAGAATTTTGTGAACGAATAAAAGGAAAGCCTTTGTTTGTTAGAAAACTTAATCTGATTAAAGATGATAATAATTGTATTAAAAATATTACGATACGATGTAGGGGGCTAGGGTTTTTAAGTGGGTTATTGAATTTATAATAACAGAAGAATCTCCATAAAAATAAAATAAGTATAGTATTGATGTATCTATCATTAGAAGTCAAACTTTTAAAAAGTACAAAATGAAACAAGAAGATTATATAAAAAGCTATCATATTGATAGAACCATAGTGTTGTTTTTTCTTTTTACCATTGTTGTTACAGCTACAGTGTTTGCATTTCGGTATCTTAATTACGTGCCTTGTGAATTGGTAGATTTTGAAATTGATGCAGAAGAGTATAAGGTAGACGAAATTTTTAAATTTAAAGATAATACTGTTGGTGTTACAGAAAGAATATGGGATTTTGGAGATACTACAGCTACTGATGATAGGGTGGCACCGTTTCATACATATCACCATCCGGGTCAATATACAGTACAATTAATGGTCAATGGTCGATGTGAAGGTTCACAATTAATAACGGTACGTGAAAAAGAGTTTGTTGTAGATTCTACAAAGCTCGCACGTTTTGAAATTCCAAGTACAATTGAAGTTGAAGAAGTGTTAAAAGTATTTGATAATACTCCAAACTCAGAGACTTGGGAATGGAAATTTGGAGAGACATCCGAGGTGAATTCAATTGGACGTGATGCAGAGTATATCTACAGCAGTGAGGGTTGGAAAACCATTACTCTAGTGGTAAATGGAGATATAAGGCATGGCACGAGTAAAAAGATTTTAGTTACGGCAGCAACAGCACCTAGTACACGTCCTGCTACACCTAGGACTAGGACTAGTCCTATACCAAGACGTCCTAGAACTAGACATGTTGGAGAGACGATCCCTCAAAGACCTAGAGGAATATCTCCTCCTTTAGTACCGCCTACTACAATTTCACCACCGCCTCCTCCTCCTCCTCCTCCTCCTCCTGAAGTTGTGGCTACTCCCAGTATTAGTAGAGAGAATTTTGCAAGAAAGTTAATGGCTGTGTCTAAAGGAAAAGAAAAAGCATCAGATTTTAATACGTATTTGTGTGATAATGAAAATGTAACCACAAAAATGAATGGAAGAACAAAAACGTTTAAGGATTTATGTGATAAAATAAAAAATAAAGGAATACTAATACAAGCATTAGAGCTTCAAAAAGGAGAAAATAATTGTATTAATCATATAAAAATCAGGTTTTCAAGAACCAGTCTATTTAATTAAAAAATATGGAGAATAAAGATTATTATAGAGTCAATTGGATTGATGGAATGAAAATCAATAAAGATCATTTTATTGAGATGGAAAATGCATTTATTAAAGCGTGTCAAGTTATAGGAGCACAGGATATTAATGCAACGAATTATGGGTTGTTACCTTATTTAGGAAAAGAAAATGCTGTAGATATGGCATTGTCTATAGATGGACAGGATACCTTAAAAGTAGTTTTGAATAGGTGTAGGGCTGTAACTAAAGGAGGGATTATTATTGATATATCTAAAGCGATATCTTCTGCTTTAGAGAAACAAGGGACAATTATTAAAGCAGATTATAAAATAGATTCAAGCAAAACAGATAAAGAGTATTACGTGGTGTTGTCTGTAGACCCACATGTAAGAATTCCTTTTGGAGATACAATTTCAGGAGAAGAGCCTCCAAGACATCCCTATGTGCTGCCTAAATATGTATTAGCAGTTGTTGATTTTGAAGCGGTAAACGAAAGTGAGTTTGGCGATCAGCATATCACTATAGGTAAGATTATGTTTAAAGATGAAAAATTTATATTAGATCCAAATTTTGTGCCACCATGTATATCCGTACAAAGTCATCAAGATCTTAAGTTTTTATATCAATCTATGAATGAATTTTTCAACACCCTTGAAAAATACGTAATGACGATCATTCAAAAAATATATCAAAAACGTCAATCCAATGATTTGGCTGATATGGTGAAAACGATAGCTCAGAATATTTTGCAATATGTTGCAACGATACTTCCAGAGCTTAGATTATGTGATCAACATCATTCTCCGGTGGTATTAATTACTAAATTGATGGGATTGGCGAGAATCACAAAAAATAGCGTAGATGTATATATTGGCACAGGAAAAGAGGAGTTGTTAAACTATTTATCAGATTGGAGTAATTTTAAACAAGGGGAATTAGAGAGTACGCTTGTTAAAATGATAGAATTACAATATCAGCATACCGATATTAATAAAGCTCTAGGGAATATCTCTGAATATACAAAACTAATGCTTGTTTTATTTAAGACGCTTAGTGAACTAGATTATATTGGAAAAAAATCAGACTCTAATATTTTTGTGAAAGAAGAAATTATTGGGAAAGATGAAGTGAAAAATAGAAGAAGTTTCTTATTAGATTAATAAAAGTAATAAATACCAAAGTTATACATGAAACCAAAAAATAGTAAAGAGAGAACCGGAAGTATATTAAAATTTTTGATCTTATTTATCTGTACAGTAACACTCATTGTAGTTGCTTTCTTTTTCGATTTCGATCGATTACCATTTAAAGAAAATGTAACGTTAAGAAACCATAAAGCTTCTGTAGAACGAGAATTAGTTTTTCAAGAAAAGTTCTCAGGTGGAATGACGGAAATTAGTTCATTGCTAGATTCATTAGATATAGAAGGGCAAAATATTTCTCATACAAATACATTAATTGATGAAGAGATTGGAGAGTTGAAAAAATCAATTCCTACTAAGGATTCTACATATCGTTATAATATGTATACCAATATAGTAGATTCATACGTCAAGCTTCAAGAGCTTAAAGGGAAATTGAAAGAGTATGACGAAATGAATGCTAGAATTGAAAGTTATACTAGAGAAATAGATCAATTGCGTACTGAGCTTAGTTTTTGCCAACGTGATCTAGATGCATTCAGAAATAGTAGTCGTAGTGGTCGTAGACGATAGTTATACGATATCAAAGTCTTATAAAGTAATAGTTTAAAAAAACTATTTGATAAGGGGGCTTTATGTGATCTTTAAAAACCTAGAGGATCAGATAAGCCCTTTTTTATGTTAATAGAATACTAATTTAGCGTTATGCTGTAGCATGTCGACTAGCCTTTTTTAGCGATAAATGTCTTGCTCATATATTCGATAGCTTAAGACTATACGCTATAATTACAGTGGATTTTGTTGTATTGCATAGAGGATGTTCATATTAAGATTTACAATTAATTCAGCCAAGCTTGTCTTTTCGCCATGAGTTTCACGGTTCTCTTAGGATTAGGGAGCAACTTAATATTAGGGTTAAGTACAAATCTAAGTACAGAGAACCTCTTTTTCCCATTTCTTACAAATGATATAGAAGCAGCATTTTTTACGGAATACGAAGCTACAATATCATTAAATTCTTTTTGAGAATTAAATGGTAAATTGTCTATGGTTAGTAAAATATCATTCTTTTCAAATCCTGCTTTGTAAGCGGGGGTCTCTTTTTGGATATACGATATTATTTCAGCATTTTGATCTGCATTAAATTTAATATTCGCTCCAAAATAACATTCGGTGCGTTTACTTTTCATCATGACATGTACAGAGGATAAAAGCTTACTGAAATTAGGTTGTAGGTTATTAAAAATATAGTTTTCAAAAAATGTTTTGGAAAATTCTTTTCCTGCATAGGTAGCTAATGCACTTTGTAGATTGGCTATTGTGTAAGTCGTTTTAGAAGTTCCATAAGCATCCCATAGGGTGTTCATATATCCATCCAAATTGAGTTTTTTGTTGCGTAACGATAAGTCTAAAGCGAGTGCAATCAGATGTCCATAAGAGTTATAGGAAACAAAAGAATTGTGTGCTCCTATGGGGTCAATAAAAGTATCTGTATCTACGAGTGGAGCTTGGCGACTCATCTCTATGCAAGTGTTATCCTTGAGCGCAGGAGCATTCCAAACGTAATTATATTCGTTAGAAAGTATATCTAAGTATTGCTGTGTAGATAGTGTACCAGCCCGTCTTAAAACTAAGTTAGTGTAGTATGTAGTAAACCCTTCAGTAAACCACAATACGTCCGAGATATTTGCTGTTTCATCATGAGAATTAGGGAATGATAATTTTTGTAAGGGTTTAGGGTTCCAAATGGAAAGAAACTGATGGATTAGAGCGTTTAGGTATAATTTAGTGTTATCTTTTTGTATCGCGTTGGGGTTGGTAATTACAGCCGAGTTTTGATGTCCCATTTCGTCTTTAACTACAGATGGATGAGCACATATTAAAAAAGTATAAGTGCCAAAATCAAATAATGGATACGCTCCAAATATATCTTGTGTTTCTTTAATAGCCTTTTGTAGTTCATTGAATAAAAAATTAATATCTTCTTCGTTACCTTCCTGAGCTATTGCAAGTTTTATAGTTTGAGTAGTTTCCCCTGTTTGTATGGTGTAAGAGAATGTCTTGTGTTCACTGATTAGTATTGGACTATCCATGAAATAATCCAGATTGGATGCTAGAAAACTGTTTCCTCCTTGTGAAATTAATTGCGTATCAATTTTCCATTTAGGGTTGTTTTTAGTGATAATATTAAGTTGTATTGGTCGATCTTTTAAGCTAGGAACATACATGAATGTAGCCGGAGGGTTGAGTAACGCATGATTCTGGTTTACTTGGGCGTAAGTTCCGTCTCCACGATCTCCAAAAAGTGTATAGGTTAAAAATAAAGTCCCGTTATGCCCCGTGACATTCCATTGATGAGGATTGGGCTTGGTCACAGAAAGTTCTTTTCCATCACCATCGGTAACTTTAACGTTAGATATGTTCTTCGCAAATTCATGAAGGCCATATCGCCCAGGAGATGTTCTGCTCATCCTAAAAGAAATAGTATCTGATTTTAGATCTCTAAATACAGCATTTATTGTAGCTTCATGATGGACAGCATTTTCAAATGATATTTCATATTCGTTTCTTAGTTGTCCATATCCTTGAAGAGTAAGTAAAATAAAAAGTAAAAAGAAGGTTTTTATTTTTGAAGAAAAAGATACTATCATTGGTGATTATTTAAGTAAATATTTTGCAATAGTACAATAAACTAGTTGTTTAAACAAGAGATGTAAACAATGATTCTATTTGTTATTCCCTGTTTTTTTTAAAAATAAATTTAGAGTATGTTATACCGTTTTTGATGTCAAAAGTGATAGGCAAACTGTGGTAAAATTACTATTTTCATATTAGTATATTAATAGAATTAACATAAATTAACAGAATTGATAAATTTAAAAAATTATATTTTTTGATTAAAGATGCGTTATCGACTTTATATAGTATAAAATCAAACATAAGGTATGGTAGTATAATAACATCGAAATGGTAGTTATATTCACTATTTTAGAAATAAGGAAACACCATTGTTTTCTGATATTAAGTATAGATGCTTGCTGAGTACATGATAAAAAATAGTTGTTCTCGGTTCAAAGTTGCAGCATCACTTTGTGATCCAGACCTACTAGGTTTCCAAAACCTAGTAGGTCTAACAGAGGAATTATCTATAAAAAAATGGTTATCAGAACTTAAAGCATATCGACTATTTTTTTGTTATGTACTTAGAGATACTTGTTGAAAATGGGGTATAATTTCCAAATTCAGGAAGATGTTCTAAAAGCGTCAAAAATAATTAAAGTAAAGGGAGTATTGTAACATTATAGATAATTATGCTACCTATATCGTATACATTTGTATTGTGAGTGAAGAAATAGAACATGGCTTTATAGTCTTACTAGAGAAGCATCAAAATATAGTACATAAGATCTGTCGTATGTACACAGATGATATGGATTCACATCAAGATTTATTTCAAGAAATCACCATACAACTTTGGAAAGCCTATCCAAAGTTTAGAGGAGAAGCAAAGTTTAGTACATGGATGTATAGAGTCGCTCTTAATACTGCAATTACATTATATCGAAAATCTAAACGTTCTGTTGCGACTTTTGGTATTGATAGTATACATTTCAAAATTAAAGCACAGGAATATGATGATACAGAAGAAGAACAATTAAAGCAATTGTATACCGCAGTAAAATCGCTCAATGATATCGAAAAAGCATTAGTTTTTTTATACCTGGAAGATAAATCATATAAAGAAATTTCTGAGACCATGGGAATTAGTTCGGTAAATGCTAGAGTGAAGATGAACCGTATCAAATCAAAGTTAAAAAAAATACTAAATCCTTGTTAAGAAATGGATGAGTTAGAACTATTAAAAAAAGATTGGAAGAAACAAGAACCTTCGTTTCCAAGGGTAGCGTATGCAGAGATTTATACGATGATCCTTCAAAAATCTTCTACTACTATAAAATGGATTTTTAGAATTAGTGTATTGGAATTTATTTTTTGGGTTGGAATAGATGTTGTTTTAAGATATAATGGTACGTATGAAGCGATACAAGATGATGGTATTGATCAATATTCTATAGTGACAACAGCGATTTCATATACGATCTTAATTTATTTTATCATTGCATTTTATCGTAATTATAAAAAGATACAAACAACAGATTCCGCCAGTATACTTATGGAGAATATATTAAAGACACGTAAAACAGTAAAACAGTATGTATATATTAATTTAGTATTCTTAACATTGTTATTAGTATTCACCTTTGGTTATATGGTATGGTATAGTACTGCATTTTTAAATATTACGATTTCACGCAGTACGCTAAGTATAATTTTGTGTTTGATAATTGTTGTAGTAGTGGGGGCTTGTGGTTTGTTGTATTATGTTTTGTATGGATTATTAACCAAAAAGCTGAAGCAAAATTATAGTATATTACAAGAGTTAGAGGACTAAATTATTTATTATCATTAAAAGCAGAAGGCAATAGTTTAGGAATAAATTTAACTAATAAAGGTAAAAGTAAACCGCCTCCAGGAAGGATAAAAATTGCAAGTGATGGAATTGTTTTGCAAATGTCGAGTAATTGTTGCTTTACTTGTTGTTTTTCTTCTACAGATAGATCTCGTATTGTTGATTGTCCTAATAAGATGACTAAATCTTTGCTTTCAATGATTTCTTTAATCAATCGATTCTTGTTTCTTAAAATAAGTACGCTCACTGTTTTTGTGGTTTGCTTATAGAAATGTTGGGCAGGGTTAGAATAATTAAAAAAAGAAATATGACCTTTATGCTTCGAAATAAAGTTTTGTATATGGAGTATTGCTTCTTTTACATATAACGCAGAGAGTTGTAATTTAGTGCCTAATGTGGCCATGAATACCTGTTCACAATCATCTAGTGCTCTATCATTCCAAACAGCCATACAGCATAGGTCTAAAATGTATTTTCGTTCTAGTTCATCTGTAAGTGTGTCAAAAGATACGGTGTCAAAATTGACATCAGTATCGCTGCTAGAAACGTTGTTATAACGAACAGAAGAGGAAAACAAGTGAATTAGTAATTCGTCATGTTCATCTTTTTTTTGTTTAGAGTTTAAAGTTAAAAATACCATGTTCGTAATGGTTTCTTCTAATTGCTCCGCATATTCAAATGGATTTTTGTCATGAACCAAAAAATGTTCAAATGCCAATACATCGGTAAATAGTAGCGCATTGGTTAAAATATGACTGAAATTTTTCTTCAGCGCAGACTCGTTGGTTTGTATACGAGTATGAATTACCTTTTCTAAACGTTCAGAATCATTATCAAAAACATTCATGAAATTGAAAAAAGATTTTTTAGTGTCTAAAAATCCGTAGAATTGAAGTAGCGCAGCAACACAATCGGATGCTAAGCCGTTTTCTATAGTTTCAAAATACGTAATGACCAGTGCTGTAAATAAGCTAATTTTTGTTTTTTCTTCTTCAGAGTACTTAATGTCAGAAGGAGTAGTAATGGCTACATCTACAGTAGTTCCATATATAAAACCTGTATTCCGTAGTACAGGATATAATTCATGAATGGTATAGGGTAAAGAATCGTTATCAAATTCTCGTAAGAATTTATCAATCCAACCAGAAGAAGAAGGGTTCATACGGTATTGATGTTTATCTTGAAAAAGAATAAAAGCGTTTACATTATATTTTAATCGCTTTGGAGCAACTATTATATCGTTTAAATTTACTTCAGAAAAACGTATTTAGCTATACTAAGGTGCCGAATAGATTTTTGTCTCTCGCTACCACAAAAACGATATTTTTAAGATTATTTAATAATAGCACCACAACTCACTCTAGAGCCGGCTGCACCAGAAGGTTGTGAAGTATAGTCATCGGTTCCTTGATGTACAATAATAGCTTTTTCAACAATATTTTTTTGTTCATCATCACAACCAAGACACCATTCATTGGTAGCGAATGTAATGGACCCTTTTCCAGAGGCATCGGCTGTAAAGTTTCCAATATCTCCTTTGTGATACCCTTCTTTAGCACCCCATTTTCCATGAGCACTTAATTCAGGATTCCAATGTCCGCCTGAAGATTTTCCATCTGGAGAGGAGCAATCTGATTTTTCATGGATATGAATAGCATGTGTACCTTCTGTTAATCCAGACAATTCAGCCGTCATGCTTACCATTCCTTCTGTTTCCGAAAAGAGAACAGTACCTTTTACATCACTTTCGCTTTTAGGTTCTAATGTGATTTGTAAAGTAATCGCATCCTCTTCATCTTCATTCTCATTTTCTTGTTTAAGAATAGTTTCTTCTTTACTAATAGCTTCTTCTATGATCCTATTCTCTTCTTTTTTTTCATTCTTACAGCTATATACAATGGTACATAATAGTGATGCGATAATAAGTTGGGAGGTCTTCATAAGAGTGTTTTTAATACGATGGGTTATCCTTTTTTGTTCTACAAAGAAAAAATTTATAATTAAAGGTAAAGCTTTGTTTTGAACTAAACAAAATTTTTGTCTTATGAGAGCTTTGTTTTTTTGGATTGAGTGTCGGGTTAGTTGTGCAATTTTTTTAGTATTACAATAGGATAACCACTTTAGTGTTAGTGCGGTATGTTAGGAATCAAAACTGCTATTTCTTGCTGAAATTAATTTAAAGTTTTTGTCTACTTTGATAATTATAATATTCCCTGTTTTAAGGTTGAACATTTTCCAACGAAAACCATATGTAGTCTCAAATATGGAAGATCTAGCCATTTTACGGAGGTCTATCTTATCAATATTTTCGATAGTTTGATTGGCAAGTATATCGAGACCTCGCTCTTTAACTTCTTCTTTAGATAGCTTTCTGTCTTTGTCATTCTCTATATATGGAATAGGTGAAAAATAGGAATAAGCATATACGTATGTCGAAGAACATAGAGTCAATACTACAAAAAGCGTATATATCAAATAGTTTTTCATGAATTCTAAAAGTCTTAAAAGTGTGCGTGTAAATGGTTTTTGTTTGGGTTTATGTTCCTGATTATTAGTGTGATAGTATCAAGTAGGTACATTTATAAAGATACAATTTTATATTGAATTAATTCTTATAGTTATGTTAAAATAAAGCCATTTAATCTTAATTTTTTCAAAAAAGAGGAAAACTTTGTAATGGATATTTGACAGCAAATAGTAAGCTTAATAAACAGATGTTAATTCTTTAGTTTTAATAGCAATTGGAGTTACTTCGTATCACAAAAAATAGTAACTTTATCTAATGAAGCATCAAATGCCTAAGAAAGGATTTACATTTACTCAGTATAAGAAACCAGAACAATCAATATTTGATGTGCTTTTTGATATTTTTCAAGAGGTCATTACACATACTTCAGGGGATCTAGATGAAGCTTTGGATTGGATCAAGGAATTAGATAAGGAGTATAAACTTACTTCGGATGAATATACCTTAGATGATTTTATAGAAGATCTTAAGAAAAAAGGATACATTCAAGAGGAAATCAAACCTAATGGTACATCTGGAATGGCTATTAGTTCAAAAACAGAACGTGCTATTCGAAAACGAGCATTGGATCAAATTTTTGGCAAGTTAAAGCGGAGTACTCAAGGGAATCATAAAACAAAGTATAGAGGGCAGGGTGACGAGTCTTCTGGGGAGTTTCGTAAGTATCAATATGGAGACGAATTGGAGCGTATCTCTATGACAGAGAGTTTAAAAAATGCCCAAATCAATCATGGTATTGGAGAGCTTCACCTTACAGAAAATGATTTGGTGGTTGAAGAGACAATGTTTAAAGCTCAAATGAGTACGGTGCTGATGATTGATATTAGCCACAGTATGATTTTATATGGCGAAGATCGGATCACACCGGCAAAAAAAGTAGCGATGGCATTAGCCGAATTAATTACAACAAGATATCCTAAAGATACCTTAGATATATTAGTTTTTGGAAATGATGCTTGGCCTATTGCTATCAAAGATTTGCCTTATTTACAGGTAGGTCCATATCACACCAATACCGTAGCAGGTTTACAATTGGCCATGGATATATTGCGAAGAAAACGAAATACAAACAAGCAAATTTTTATGATTACTGATGGTAAGCCAAGCTGTTTAAAGCTTTCCGATGGACAGTATTATAAAAACAGTAATGGATTAGATCCCAGTATTGTAAATAAATGCTATATGATGGCACAACAGGCTCGGAAAATTCATATTCCGATTACGACATTTATGATTGCGCAAGATCCATACCTGATGCAATTTGTAAATGCATTTACACAAGCCAATCAGGGTAAAGCGTTTTATACGGGTCTAAAGGGGCTAGGGGAAATGATTTTTGAGGATTATGAAAGTAATCGTAAAAAGAAGATTCGGTGATGTTTTGGTTGACAGTTGATGGTTGACAGTTGATGGTTTGAGTTTGCCTGATTATAAGGGGGCGAATTCTCAACGAAATAGGAAGTAAAGAATAGATAGTTTATACATAAGTTAAGTATACCACAGATATGGAAATACAAGAAGTTAAAACATTTGGTGCATTAAAGGCATTGGGATACCAGAGTAAAAGTATCAAAGACGAATTAAGAGATAATTTAAGAAACAAGATAACGCAAGGTGAGACTACATTTACAGGGATACATGGATATGAGCATACTGTAATTCCAGAATTGGAGCGTGCTATCTTGTCTAGGCATAATATTAATTTATTGGGATTGCGTGGGCAAGCTAAGACGCGATTAGCACGACAAATGATTTTTTTGCTGGATGAATGGATTCCTGTGGTATCGGGTTCCGAGATTAACGATGATCCGTTTCATCCGATATCAAGATATGCGATTACATTATTAGAAGAAAAAGGAGAAGATACTCCAATTACATGGTTGCATCGAACAGAGCGTTTTTCAGAAAAATTAGCCACGCCTGATGTTACTGTTGCCGATATTATTGGAGATGTAGACCCAATTAAAGCAGCGAATTTAAAATTAAGCTATGCTGATGATCGTGTGATTCATTTTGGAATGATCCCAAGAGCTAATCGATGTATTTTTGTGATTAATGAACTGCCCGATTTACAAGCACGAATTCAAGTAGCGTTGTTTAATATTTTACAGGAAGGAGATATTCAAATTAGAGGATTTAAATTAAGGTTACCTTTAGATGTACAGTTTGTTTTTACGGCAAACCCTGAAGATTATACCAATCGTGGTAGTATTGTAACGCCATTAAAAGATCGTATAGGTTCTCAAATCTTAACGCATTATCCTGAAAATATACAAATCGCTCGTACGATTACACAACAAGAAGCTGTACTAGATAAACGTCAGGATGATTTGGTATATGTACCTAATCTTGCTAAGGATTTAATCGAACAAATTGGGTTCCAAGCCAGAGCGAGTGAATTTATTGATCCTAAAAGCGGTGTGAGTGCTCGAATGAGCATTACAGCTTATGAAAATTTATTAAGTACAGCAGAGTATAGAGCATTACGCTCTGGGTCGGATCATACCAAAGTTCGTGTGAGTGATTTTATGGGTATTGTTCCTGCAATAACGGGCAAAGTAGAGTTGGTCTATGAAGGAGAACAGGAGGGAGCCGCTGCTGTAGCAGATGCATTGATTAGCGCTGCGGTTAAAACTTTATTTCCTGTATATTTTCCTGCAATAGAAAAGTTAGAACGCGAGGAGTATAAAAGTCCGTATCAACCTTTAATTGATTGGTTTTTTGAAGAAAATGATTTTGAGTTATTGGATGACGTAACAGAAGATGTTTATATGAAAACGTTGGATGCCGTACCGCCATTATCAGATTTAATTTCAAAATATCAGCCTGATATGATTGTAAAAGATATTCATTTTATGAAAGAATTCATATTATGGGGATTGGTAGAGTATAAAAAACTCAATAAGTATAAGGTGACAGAGGGATATGGGTTTAAAGATTTATATGGGAGTTATGTAAATGGGTTATAGTTATAGTAGTATACTAAATGAATATAGTGCACTCCAAAAATTTTAGCATAGAACATAGAAAAGAGAACAGAGAGAATAGAAAGTTGAAAAAAGCTAAGTGCTAATAGCTATTTATAATTGCTTTTGTATTACCACCAGACTACAAAAAAAGAAGTGAAAACATGCCCTTTACTTTTCATCCAAAGTAAAGGGCTTTTTTGTGCTGTGTGATGTGGAACAATTTCTTTTGAAATTTCTTCAAAAGAATACCAAGTAGCTCCATCGTTAGGCATAACAACCCAATCTTTTTTTTGAGGAATATAGAAGCGTTCTTCTTTATAAATACCAGACAAAAATACAGCAGCAGGTATCCAGAATCCACGAATGCATTTTGAATTGATCGTAGGTGTAAAAGAATGGTCATTGCTATTAAAGCTGTCAAAGGGTATGAACAATTGACCTAGCATACAAGAGCGTTGTTCTATCTGATCTGATGTTATCCCAAAATCGTGTAGTATCGTTTTAGCTTCGACGCTATGTAGTAATGGGAATTGCTTATTTTTGAGTTTATCTACTTTTTGAACCAAGGAGTCTTTTTGATTAGGACCAATCCAACAGGCAACATCGGTATCGGAAACCTTGGGAACATAGAGGTAAAATTTATAACTTAATTCCACATGAATGACTTCATTTGTTTCAGTTGTACAGATTAAAAAATCCAATTCTCCTATGGTAGTTTTATGACGAAATACCTGTATGTTTTTTGCCAATAGCGAATATTGATTAGGACACTTTAGATAGTATTCAAAAAAGTGTTCTACTCGTTTCCCTAATACTTCATTGGGAGCAATTTGAACATCAGGAATTATTGCCTGATCTACTACAGGGTCATAAGGGGCTAATAGAAAATGATCCATATCCAGCAATGTATGCGGTTCAAACAAAAAAGTACTTTGCCTGAATCCAATATATTGTTTTAAAAGAGGCATCATTATGGGATTAATTTAGAAGTCAAATAGAAGTTAGGATCTATGGTCATCGCGGTATCAGTAGCTATAGTTGGGATTGATTTACTTTTCCATGCGTTGGTGGGGTAAATCCATTGACTTTTAGATCCTGTCCAAATACGTACTGGCATAGTGAAGTCTGGAATGGTATTCGTATATCGATAGTGCAGTGTTGTTGCTTCAATACGATACTCTAATACTGGAATAGTAGCCGTTCTAAGGTATTGGTCAAAAAAAGGAATAAGATTAGCCTTTAATTGCGTACTTAGGTAGGTTTCTATTTGTGCAGAGTTTACCGTTTGATGATAAAATGTAGTGTTCATGCCGCGTAATATAGCCCTCCAATGTTCATCATCTTTCGCAAATTGACGTACTGTATGCACGATATTAGCACCTTTAAAATACATGTCTTCACTTCCCTCATTATTCACACCATAAACCCCAATTATAGGACGGTTATTGTGAATCAATTTTCGGGTACCGATAAGATACTCAGTAGCAGCTACTTTACCATAATAATATTCCAAAAATAAACTTTCGCTATATGATGTAAACGCTTCGTGAATCCATAAATCGGCATTATCTTGACAACTGATGCTATTGCCAAACCATTCATGCCCAGACTCGTGTATAATGATAAAATCAAATTTTAATCCTTGCCCTGTACCCGAAAGATCTCTGCCTAAATACCCATTTTGAAATTGATTACCATAAGCAATTGCACTTTGATGTTCCATGCCTAAATATGGTGTTTCTACAAGTTTATAACTATCTTCATAAAAGGGATAAGGACCAAACCAATGTTCAAAAGCCTTCAGCATTTTAGGAACTATAGTAAAGTGTGTTTTAGCTTTTTCTAGATGATCTTTTAAGACATAGTAGTCAAGAGTTAAGGTGTCTTTTTCACCTTTATATTTTTCTGTAAAATGAGTATAATCACCAATATTTAGACTGACGCCATAATTATTTATGGGATTATTGACATGCCAATGATAGGTTTTCGTATTTTCTGTAGCAGTGATGTTGACGAGTTTCCCATTAGATACATTAGTTAATGTATTGGGTACAGTCACCGTAATATCCATGCTATTTGGTTCATCATACAAATGGTCTTTATTTGGCCACCAAACACTGGCACCAAGACCTTGACATGAGGAGGCAATAAAATCATTTCCGTTTGCATCTTTCTTCCAAGAGATTCCTCCATCCCAAGGTGCTTGTATTGCTACTTTAGGTTGACCACTGTAGTGCACTATGATCGTATTTTTATGCCGTTTTTTTTGTTTTTTAAGAAGCGTGATAAAATGTGCGTTTCCTTGAGATCTTACTGCTAAAACTTTTCCATCTTGAGTTACTTTATCGATGTGTAATGGTGATTGTAAATCGATTTGTAGCTCCGTATGCTGTTTTTGTAGTACGGTATACTGAATAGTGTTGGTCCCTGAAATGGATCGTTTTTCAGGATCTACGGTAAGGTTTAACTCATAATGCGTAACATCCCACCAGATACGTTCAGGAGTTATGCTTCCTCGTAGCGTATCTTGGAGTGTGAATTGCGCTTTCTGTGCTTGGGTTAGTAGTGCACAAAATAGGCACACGACACTACATAGTTTTTGGAATATCATTATAGGTACATACAGAATTAGAAGTAAATATACTCTTTTTGACCAATTCCGTAAATACAATGCACAGTATTATCCTCGTCGATTATTCAGTATAATCCCTATACAAGGACCTATTCCTAATAGGATAAAAATGAACATAGGAGATATGAAATTTGATAGTAGAGAAATTAATTGTATGCTTACAATGGTAATGGAAAAACCAATACAGTTTACAATGGTTAATGCGGTGCCTTTTAAATCAGAAGGCGCTGCATTGGCCACTATTGTAGAGAATTGAGGAGAATCTGAGATGACTACCATTGCCCAGATGCATATAGCGGTTAGAAATAGATGTGGGGGTAATAAAAAAAGTAGGGGAGAGCATACACAAAAAAGCCCAGAAGCCCATAAGGATACATAAGCTACTTTTTTACTTCCAGTTTTTAAGGAGATGAAACCACCAATAACACAGGAAAAGAATCCAATAGCAATAATAATAAATGACCATAATGAAACTATAATGGTAGCGTTTTGATATTCGTTATACGTTTTTAAGAGTAGCGGTATAAATCCCCAAAAGGCATAGAGCTCCCACATATGTCCAAAATACCCAAAAGCTGCTTTTTTAAAACTAATATTCGTAAATAACTCAGCAAATACACCCAATTGTAATTTATTGACAGGAGTTCGATAAGGGCCATCTGGCACCAATTGAAAAATCATAATACCACCAAGAAAAGAGAGTAGTGTCGTGGTGAGTATTACAGTTCGATAATCACTATTCCAAGATAAGTATTGCAGTAAATGCGGCAATGCAGTACCGAGGACTAAGGCACCTACTAAATACCCAAGCGCTTTTCCAAGACCATCCTTATAATAATCTGAGGCTATTTTCATTCCTACAGGATAAATACCGGCTAGAAAAAAACCGGTGCCAAATCGAGCTGTCAAAAGGTTAAATAAGCCAATGTCTGGTGTAAGTATGATTGCATTGCACATGCCACCTAATATAGCGCAAACCAGAAATACTCTAGAGGGTGAAAATCGATCTACTATAGAGGATAAAGCAAAGGTAAGTGTACCAATGATAAACCCAAATTGTACCATGGATAGTAAATACCCTAAAATGTTAAATCCAAGATTAAATTGAGCAGCAAAATCATCAATAACAGCGTTCCCTGCAAACCATATAGAGGTACACAAGAATTGCGCAATAATAATGACCGGTAATATATGTGTTTTTGGTTTCAAAGATTATTTAGGTTTTATACTACTGATTTAGGGCGAATTGTTGCTATGGGGTAATCAATACTAAGATCTAGTACGATGTTACGTTATTCTTTCAATACAATAGTACCAAAAGTATTTGCATTATCAAGTTGGATTGTCTTTTCTGTTCCAGGAATGAATACAGATCCGATATAATTTTCTTGTACTGTACTATGATCAGTATCCATGTATCCAATAGCAAATCCTAATTTTTGATCTGGTGCACAAAATATGGCATCATTGGGTTTGCCATCGATGTAGGTATCATCATATAGTGTAATTGCAAACTCCCAAGTCAATATGTCCTTAAAGACTTTTTGCTTACTGGTAATATGATGGTCATGAAGAACAGGACTTTGTTTTGTATTTAGATCCACAACATGGCCATCTAGAGCGATATGGTATCCAAATGCATTATTTGAATATTGATGTGCTCCACCAGAGTTATCTACATCGATAAAAAGGACAACGCCATCATCATGAATCCATGAAGTTAAAGGGTCTTTGTGGGTATCCTTTAATACATCATCTTTGATTTCAACCAGAAGGTATAGTGTTTCTGGTGTCCAAGCCATTTTATACCGTCCAAAAAAATCTTGAAATGTATAGGATTCGCCTGACCATCTTTGATCTATAGCATACCAAGTTGTTTGTTTCCAAATCGGATCATTACTATCTCCGTCTATAGTAGGAACAATTACAGCTTTCTGGATTTCCCTAATTTGATGATCTTGTTTTTCCTTGATATTTTCTTGTGATATCGGGCATAGGGGTACTGTAGTTTCCTTAGAAGTATCATTTTTGAAACTCCATAAGAGGGATAGCAATAAAAAAGGGATTACTTTTTTCATGCATAGGTAGGTTTGGGTTCAAGGACTAATATACTAAAGAAAATGAGAAAAGACGACACTATTAATTACAAATTGGCGTACTTTTTTTCTGTTCAGGGTATTGAATGCTGAGGTATTCTGACTTTTTGGATGGTTTTTTACTGTTTTTTTAGATTAGGGAATTGCATAAGGTTTAGGTATAAACTAAATTGAAAATCTGCAGCTACTTTTTTAAGTAGTCTTGTACTAACAATTAGTCTACCGAAATATGATGTGACTCTTCGAAATGGGATAGTAACTAATTTTATCTTTTTTTATCTTAAAATTTGTTTCCATTTATCAGATTCAGCGAACTCTTTTATTGATTTGTTCCGTTTTTCTAATAAATCAGTCATGTATTTTTTTAGGAAAATTTTGTCAGCAATTTTGCCAAGAATGCCTAATGGTGATTCATACTCAAAAATGTCGATCATTTCTGTGCCATTAGTATAGTCATTGAAAATATGTTGGTGCTTAAATCTTTTAAAAGCACCTTTTGTCATTTCGTCTACGAAGTATTTTGAGTCCTCAAATTCAGTAATTTTAGAGGTCAGTTTTTGATACACTCCAAAATGTTTAGCCCTCCAAGTGACCGATTGATTTAAGCGAATTAATCCGCTTGTAATCCCGTCAGTAGCTTCTTCATTGGTATGTTTCGTTGATATTTTATGTAAATCAATACTCCGAGATAAATCAAACACAATTTTTCTATCTGCTTTTATAAAGGTGTTTAATTCGATTTTTGGCATTGATTTGTAAGGTATAATAATGTTGAGTATAAGAGCAGTAATACCAAATAAACATTAAAATGAGCCTAATAATTCGTTTACTCAATCGAGTTGAGTACAAGCCTATCACGCTTATATTTCATACTAAAATGAAACCGTAGCTACGGCTATGCTTGATACTGAATCGAGTTCAGTACAAGATTTTAGTATTCATCTAAGCATTATATAATTCAAATTATTTAAGGCTCATTTTAAAATTCATTTGGTATAATACATTAAATGGTATTACTTTTTAGAGCACAAGATACTTAATTAAACCCTAAAACTATTAGAGGCAGCATCTCGAACACCATTGCTTTAATATCGTGTTGAGCGTTTGTACTTTTTTTTGTACCTAATTAGGAGAATGTAATCCAATTCGATTCCCTTCGGTATCCATAAACAATGCAAAATATCCGCTTTCATCTCCATGAAGTGTTTTCGGAACACTAATTTTTCCTCCATTTTCCTCCACTTTATCAAGAATAGTTTGAAGATTATCTCCACCATTTAGATATATGGTTACTCCATTTGCTGATGGTTGATATCCTTCTCCTTTAATTATAACTCCAGTAACCCTTTGGTCTTTATACGGAAATATTCCCATTTGAATGCCTGGCATATCCATTTTCTCGATAGTAATGTCCAAAATCGCTTGATAGAATTCAATTGCTCTTGAAATTTCTAGTGCTGGAATTTCAAAAATAGAAATAAAACTATTCATTTCTTTTACTGTCTGTTCTACATTTGAATCCGCCTTTTGTGTTTCGGAATTCTGTTTAGGTTGAGTATTGCAAGCCATAAAAATAGTGGAAAGGATTAAGGTCGTGCTTAGTATAGTTGTTCTCATTTTAGGTGGGTGGTTAAAGTTGATACTACAAATCTACAGTATTTATAATATCTGAAATTGTAAAAATACGACACTTTAGTATTCCGTATAGAAAAGGGAAGAAAACGTCATAATTTTCTTTCGAGTTGTCTTCTTTTAGAATAGTGTTTTATTTAGCTACACTTTTTTTCTGAATTAGGAAGAGGTCTGTATGCGTAATACAGTAATACTTCTTCTAAAGCCATTTTAAGTGCTTTGTTTACAGGTAATATGATGTTTCCTAATCGAAAATCTATTTGATTTAATTGCATATAGTATTCTGTAAATACAGGTACATATAATCCTTTAGTAAGTGCTTCGGCAGTCGAATTGTAGGCGTCGACCTGGCTTTCTTTAATAATTTTACAAGTAGCTAATCTCAAATTACCATATTTATCAGTATTTGCTGCAAAGCCAAATAATCGACAAATTAAACCTCGGTATTTGTAATTGGTACAACGGCCTTGATCAATACTGGCTAAAGGTTTATAGATTAAACACGTAGAACTATTTGTCTCATTAAGTATTTTCAGTGTTTTTTCCGCTTCTCCATTTAAAAACAAGTGAAAAGCCCAGGGTAAGAATTCTAATGGAGAGGCTTCTACATCTGAGTATGTACAGCATTTTCCGCAACCAGAAACACAACTAATACCTGATGATTTTTTAAACTGAGCGGTTTCTTGCTCTAATTGATCAAAAAGGTTTTCTACTAATTGTACTCTGCGCTCTATCGACATTATTTTTTACCGAAGGTAGCCTTAATACGGCTAGGTAGTTTGATTTCTTTTTGAAAATTCTAATACCTATTAAATTTATGAGAAAGTAGCAGCTTAAAATTCCTAGGATTAGTTACAACTATTTGTAGTGTTCTCAAGATACATTAGAGTATAGGCAGTTTCAGATCCGATTTTATGTGCCGTCCATTCTTTCCATTCCGTAGCGTTTTTGTCTATGGGTTCGACACCTAAAGCACAATCACCTGTTAATAAAGTATACATATAAGCTCCAATAGCTTTGTCTAAAGTGCTATGCATGTGCCAGCTATCTCTGTAAGCAGATTGTGAAGGAATGGCTTCTTTAAGCTGCGCATACAAAGTACGAATAGGTATTGCACGTCCATTTGGTAATTCTGAATTTCTAACCATATACAATGCAGTCCCTAAATCTGTACCATTATCAGATTCGCTAATACGTTTGTCTAATCCATATAGCATAGATGTGTCACCATGATTACCATTATCTTGCATTGGAAACCCTAAAGAATAATCAAATCCAGCAGGATTGATTTTATACCGTTTATTCGCTTCAAAATTAGTATTAGCTCGGCCATAATTAAAATTAATCGGTGCTATTCCGCCATTTACGAGTGATCGACTGGACTGATTAATTACCCATTTTAAACCTCCTAAAATACCATTTTCAGAACTTGTTCCTGTGTGATTATAATGGAGTACGTTATCATTTATAGCACAGCTTTTAAATGGAGAAACAAAAGAGCGTTCACCAGTATATTGAACGTTATCTGCTTCATTAGTTTTAGTAGCTAATGCCATTTCAGCAATTTCATCATCATATTGATATTCAGAAGTTTTAGCACTTTTGTTGAATATTTGGGAATAAATAGAAGCTGCTGCTAAATACGCTCCATTTGGTGTAGGGTGGTCGCTGTCTTGATCTTTTTTTGCGGGGGGTAGTGCTTCCCAAGCACGTCCAGCGGGAATAGTTTCGACAGTTACTTTTGCACCGTCGGCTGCACGATGCCCATATTCAGAAAAATGAGTAATGGATGCGGTTTTAGTTTCATCTTTAGGCCATAACATTAATAGTAGAGGCTTGGCTCCACCTTCAGCTACTTTTGCAGCAACTTTATGAATTCCTAATGCATAGTATCCTGGTAATTTAGCTACGATATACGGGTCAGCTGCAATAACCACATAATCCCACTTGTAAGTTCCTTGTCCTGATAATTTTTTTAGCCTTTCGGATTGATTATCTGGCCAATAATAATATTGTAGTAAGGAATGACAATAAAAATTTGAATTGGATGTATTACCCCCTTGTCCAGAGCCATAAGTAACTATTTTGTTTTTATAAATATCTTCAAAAGAAATATTCACATCTAAAGTAATAGAGGAATCTTGTGATAAAATACTGTTTAGTTCCGTTGCTATTTTAGTTGATGCAAATGCACTAGTGCTAGTATTGATTGATGTACTGGTTCCAATCACTAAAATATTAAGTGCACCATCGTCATTAACATCTGGTGAGATTTCAATTGGTGTTGTTGTCTCGTTACTGTCGGATTCGGTTTCAACTGGTGTTTCTTTTGGGACATCATCTGAAGAACAGCTGGTTATAAAAATGAATGTACTAAAGGCTAGGATGCTCAACCAACTAAAATGGGATAGATTTCTTGTTTGTGTTTTCATGGGGGCTTTTTACAGGTACTAAATCTATGCATAATAAAAATCAATTCCTAAGTTGAATAGTATTCTGTTTAAGTATCTGTTTTTTATATCGCTAAGATGAGTACCCTTACTATGGTTGCTCCCTTTATTTTAGTTCTTCTTTTCCGTTACTATGTAGTGCAAATCTTCCTTTATCTCTAGTGTGCACAACTTCTGTTTCTAGCCAAGGCCATCCTCCAAATTGTGTTGTGCCATATTCTTTCATAGCCGCTCTAATTTCTTCTTGCGTATTCATGACAAAAGGTCCATGTTTTACTATTTTTTCTTTAGGAAAATTAGTATTGAAGAGACAATCTTTGTTAAAGATAAGTACTTCGCAGTCTTCTAAACAATCAATAAGCAGTTGTACAGATTCATTAAATTCTAGGGCTTCTACATCAGCAATTATCCAATTTTCTGGAGCAAACATAAAAATATGTTCTTTCCCCTTACTATCAATAATGTAACTTCTTAAAAGTCCTTTCTTAACGTAAAAATTGGACGCGATCGAATCGCCTGCACGCTGAAGAATCTGGCCTTTTTTGAATGATTTTAGTTGGGCTTCTGGATCAATGTTTAAGATTGCTGTTAAATTTTCCATTGGTATCTAATGCGGGTAAACGGTTTGTATAAAAACAGTAAGCGTTGAAAATACACTTCCTATTAGAGGTGATACTCCATCATATTGCTAATTACTGGTTTTTTTATTTTCCTTTATAAATTCATTTAGGGGATGTTTAAATTTTTGATACTTCTCGGGCATTTGTAAAAAAGGCACTAGGGTAAAGCTGAATGTACTATCTCCATTAAACACCCAATACTGATCCACCAACGTTCCTTTTTTGGTTTTGAGATTGTGTTTTGGAACATGATTGATAGAAAATTGATTTTTCTCTGCGTTATACCAAATACCCAAAGCTCGTAAATCTTTTTCGTTTGAGTAGGTAAGTTTTATATGCGGCTCAATTGTTTTTTTTACCGCTGTTAGTGTGAAATTTTTAAGCCGAAAACTGTCTAGCTCTTTTGACCAAGGCGTTTCTTTTTCTTTCCAGTGCAATAGTTTGTCCCATTGTTCAAGTACAAGTGTGGTGTCTTTTTTGGATTGGATAACGGTAAATACGTTTTCTTGAATGATTTCTATCTCTTGGGTTTCAGGATATATCGTCACTGTAGTTTTATCCGCAGCAATCCGTCCGCCTTCTATGGTAAAGAAAGAGCATAATGCGTAAAATAGTATTTGTATTTGTTCCATTTATTAGTTTTTTACACCTTTTGATCTCGAAATTAAGACTGTGTTTAGGTTGCATTTTGAGCCTAACACAAGGCAATACATTGGTTTCGTTTTATTTGGATCTAAAATACTAATAAAATTGGGGTACTGCTTTTAAAAACAGATCACATGCTAAAGTTAGTGTCCATATAGGATTATGGATATAATTTGTACGTTTGTATAGACCAATAGTATCGTAATGAAGAAGAAAGAAAATAACACTAAAACAATGAAGAAGGTTTGGCCAACTAAAGCGGCTATGGAACAGGTATATGCAAAGAAACTTTGGGGTGGTGACGATGCTGGTTTTTATTCGGGTGTAGGGTCGCATGATCCTGAGCTTGTTACTCCATATATAACCACTGTAATAGCGTTCTTGAAATCGTTTAAAACTCCTCTTGTGGTATGTGATTTGGGTTGTGGAGATTTTAATATAGGAAAACAATTGGTGCAGCATACTGCTAAGTATATTGGGGTCGATATTGTAACAGACCTTATAGCGCATAATAGAGGGAAATTTAAAGCAGAAAATTTAGAGTTCCATTGTTTGGATATCGCCGTGGATGATTTGCCTTCTGGAGATTGCGCAGTAGTACGACAAGTGTTACAACATTTATCGAATGCTGAAATACAAAGCATATTGAATACGCTAACTGATTTTAAATATGTTATACTAACAGAGCATGTGCCTGAAGGCGATTTTGAACCGAATAAAGATATGATTTCAGGACAAGGGATTCGATTAAAAAAACAAAGTGGTTTACATATAGTAGCGCCACCATTTAATTTTAAGGTAAAAGAAGAAAAACAGTTATTGTCTGTTGCGTTAAATGATGGTAAAGGGGTTATTACGACTACGCTGTATACCCTTTTTTAAATGAGATCTGTTATGATACTCTGGGTTCTATTTAAATATTTTATTGCAGTCTTTTGTTTGAAAGGTAGTATGTAAAGCGTTCTAGTTTTTGGTTCAATTGAAAGCAAGAGTACTGAGTCCTGTTTTATTGGTCTCAGAAATAGGTACAACTATGCACTTTAGTACATCTCGCTTTAGCTTTTGAAAACTGTTGAGATTAATGAATTTTTTATCGTTAGTTTTTGCGAATTTTAGCTAAAGGCAAGCTACTAAAAGCTGAACACGCTTATTGTTGACTTTAGTCAGATTGAAAACCTATGGATTTCTAGTCCGTAGTGGTTTAGTTTCTATATCCATTAGGATTCTTTTTCAAGATACTCCTTATAAATAGCAATGGGGACTAAGCCGGTCCAACCACAGAAATCTTTTTTTGCTGGCATGCCGTATGAAATTAAATCGGGTGAATAATTTTCCCAAAAAGTTCCAGTTGCTTCAAATACTTGAGCAATACCGGTATAGGTTTTTTCGGCAAGGTCTTTGGCCAACTCGTGTTTACCATTTGCGGTCAATCCTTTTAGGACCATATATGAAGTCGGTGCCCATACACCACCCAACCAATAATCTCCCCAGCCTTTATAATCTGGGTCATCTGCAGAAAGTGCAGGTAAGGGTATTTTACGGTAAAACTCATTAGGGTTTGTTAGGTGTGCTAAAAAGGTATCTAACTTTTCTTCAGGAACCAATTTCCCTAACAATGCCCAATACATGCCTATATGCTTGCGTTTAATTTGTTTCCCATATCCTAAATCATAATAAAAGGCATCATCATTGTTCCAACATAAATCATTTAGAGCTTGCTTAATCTCGGCATGAAAAGACCGATAGGCGGGTAGGTCTTCTTCTGCACCAATTTCTTTAGCAATGAATTTTAATTGCAATGCACACATCGCCATTTGTGCAGTAAAATCTACTAACCTTCCTTCTTCATTCCAAACTCCTTGCAATGTCTCCAAATATCCTGAAGTAAACTGATTTAAGCGCTCTTCATCTGTGGAACCACTTATTTTTCCCAATTTATCGCCCAACTCGTGGTGCGTCATACCATTACCCTCTGTTGTTGTCCAGCCAAGTGGAAAACGAGGAATATTATCCATTCCCATCCCTAAGGTATCACCCCAAAACAATTTGTCTTCACCCTGGTATCTGTCGATATGAAATTCAAAATTTTTTTTCAACATGGGGTATACTTTTTTCAAGCGCTCTTTATCTTTTCTAATGTCATAAATTTCAGTTTCAGCTAAAGCTAATAATGGTGGATTAATAGAAACGGGGTGTTCTTTTGTCCAAAGTGGACGCCCATCAACGCGGTACTCGCGACAGATAAATCCATCGGGTTCCATGCGTTCATAAAAATTATCGAGTGCTTGATACACTGGTATCTCATCTAGGTGGTATTTGGCAAAACATACGATAAAACAAGTATCCCAAAGAAAAATATTGTCAGAAAAAGCAGCATCAACAAAAGGTTTTTTGAAAAAAGGCTCGCTGTCACCTCCACGTACCTTCTTTTTAGTGATTTCTAAAGCTTTGGTATACATTTGTGTACTTAACTCTGCTGTGATCTTAAAATCACTGCCGGCAGTAAGAATAGTGGTTTTGGGACTTTCCTTACTTTTGGGTTCACAGCTAGAAGTCAAGGTTGCTGCTCCAAATACTCCAAATACAAGATTTCTATTAAAGTCTCTTCTTTTCATAAGTACGGATCTTATTTTTTGAGCTAACTATTTCAAAAATATTCTTTTAAAATGTAGTCAAAGGTTTCCTATCAAATAGGGCGGAAGTAAACGTGTATTTACTGTCCAACAGGGTTATAATATTTTGTTTTGTGAAGCCTAGGAAAGGACTATGGATACTAATATATAAAATAAAAACAGGGTTGTAAATGAAAAAACTATAATCCTGTATTGGCAATGTGTACTGCACGCTGTTATTTAGCGTCTTCTTTTATCGTATTTTTACTTTCTACCGTTATTTCTGAACCTTCCGCAAGTAATACTGAGGCTGGTTTCATGGTATTCAAAAATTCAAAATCAGTTCCATAAACACTGCCAAATTCTACTGCTATTTCATAACTTTGTACTTCGTATTGCCGCCATTTTGGATGCGTCACTTCATACTCATTAGTAACGTTTTCATTCACTTTTGCGTATCCCCAATAATGTTCAGTGATGAATTGGGTTTCACTGTGTTCTTCAATTTCTGAAGATTCTAAATCAGCAGTTATTTTGAAAGAGTGCCATTCTTTATTTTTTTTCCATTGATAGGTTACCTTGGTAACTATATTTTATATATATATAATACACATAACCAGATAACAACTATTTGGTATCGGGTGATGTGTATCGGATTAAAACGTAGTAGCGATATACTAAGATATCACCAAAACTATTTTATAAAATAATGCTTACGAAATAAAATAGCCATTCTCTTTGGCAATTTTATCTGCGATTTTAATTCGTAATGCCACTACATTGGGGTGGTTTGCATATTTGGTGAAGCGTTTCAGTCCCATAAGCATCATGCGTTGTTCATCGCCTTCGGCAAAGGATACAATGGCTTCTTTTCCTTTTCGAATCACAATATCTACGGCATTGTAGAGGTACAATTGAGACATTGCAATTTGTGTTTCTTGTGGGGCCTCTCCAAAGCGTTTTACGTTCTTTTCGGTACGTAAGATTCCGGATTCTGCCATATAAATTTCAATCAGAATGTCTGATGCGGCAAGTAACAGTTGTTGGTGCTCTTCTAATTGAGGGCCATATTTTTGTATTGCTGATCCTGCGACCATTAAAAATACTTTCTTTAATTTGGCGATCATTTCTTTTTCTAGTGAAAACAATACTGAATAATCAGGAGTGTCAAAAGATGGGATTCCGGTTAATTCCTCGGCTACTTTCATCGCAGGGTTTAATAAATCAACATGGCCTTTCATGGCTTTCTTTACTAACATCCCTACCGCCAGCATGCGGTTAATCTCATTGGTACCTTCATAGATTCTAGAAATACGAGCATCTCTCCATGCCGATTCCATAGGAGTGTCGGCAGAGAATCCCATTCCTCCATAAATTTGTACGCCTTCATCTGCGGTAGCTTGTACGTCTTCGGATACGGCTACTTTTAGGATAGAACATTCGATAGCATATTCTTCTACACCTTTCAATTCTGCTTCTTGATGGGTGTTTCCATCAGCCTCTCTAATAGCGATTCGGTCTTCTATATTTTTTGCAGCACGATAACATGCGGATTCTCCTATGTAGGTATTGGTCGCCATATCTGCAATTTTAGATTTGATTGCTCCAAAATTCATGATTGCTGTTTTGAACTGAATGCGTTCGTTGGCATATTTGGTAGCTTCATCGATAATACGTCTTTGGGAGTCTAAACAGGCTGCTGCCAGTTTGATACGTCCTATGTTTAAGGCGTTCATTGCGATTTTAAATCCGTTTCCGCGTTCGGATAACATATTTTCTACAGGGACTTTGGTATCACTAAAGAATACTTGTCGGGTAGAGGAGGAGTGTATTCCTAATTTTTTCTCCTCATCACCCATAGTGATTCCATTTTCAGGATTATTTTCTACAATAAATCCTGTAATATTTTTATCATCTTCAATACGAGCAAAAACAATGAACAGGCTACAAAACCCAGCATTAGAGATCCACATTTTTTGTCCAGATATGGCGTAGTGTTTTCCATCATCGGATAAAACAGCTTTGGTTTTTCCAGAGTTCGCATCTGAACCTGCTCCGGGTTCTGTAAGGCAATAGGCACCAAACCACTCCCCACTGGCTAATTTTGGAACATATTTTTTCTTTTGTGCTTCTGTACCATACAGCGTAATGGGCATGGTGCCAATACCTGTATGTGCTCCAAAAGCAGTGCTGAATGATCCTGTAGCTCCAGATATGTAATCACAAACCAACATGGTAGATACAAACCCCATTCCTAAGCCTTCATAAGCTTCGGGAACTGAAACGCCTAGTAATCCAAGTTCACCCGCTTTACGCATACAGGCTTCGGTATAGGCATAGTCTTTTTGCTCAAAACGTTCCCAATGTGCCCAGAGTTCCCGATCTACAAATTCTTTGGCACTGTCCCGCATCATCTGTTGTTCTTCAGAAAAATCTTCAGGTGTGAATATGTCTTCAGCTTTGGTTTCTTTTACAAGGAATTGTCCGCCTCGTAGTAAGTCATTGTTTGGGTTTTTATCGCTCATGGTATATAGATTTTAGTATTAAGTACTAAGTATTAAGACCTGTTTTGTCAAAATGAGTACATACTATATTTTACTGTTATTAATTATTGTCAATGATTGATACATTGATATTAGTTTTGCTGATTATGGGAGTGCACTGAGATCTATAGTGTCTAAATACTTAATACTAAAATCTCAATACTATTTTAGTTTAAAAACTCAAACACTCCTGCTGCACCTTGCCCGGTGCCTACACACATGGTTACCATACCATATTTTCCTTGCATATCGCGTTTTCGCATTTCATCAAAGAGCTGTACGGATAATTTTGCTCCGGTACATCCTAGTGGATGCCCTAGGGCGATAGCTCCTCCATTGACATTTACAATATCAGGGTTCAGTTTTAGTTCTCGTAATACGGCCAGGGATTGTGAAGCAAAGGCTTCGTTTAATTCGATGAGTTCGACATCTTTTTGCTGTAACCCGGCTTGTTTTAGTACTTTTGGGATGGCTTTTACAGGACCAATTCCCATGATTCTAGGTTCTACACCGGCAGCTGCATAGTTTACCAATCGTGCTATAGGTTCTATGTTTAATTCTTTGACCATGGCTTCGCTCATGATCATTACAAAAGCGGCTCCGTCACTCATTTGTGAAGAGTTTCCTGCGGTTACGCTACCGCCATCAGCAAATACAGCTCTTAGTTTGGCTAGAATTTCTTTTTTTGTATCGGCTCTAGGGCCTTCATCTTTGTTTACGGTATAGGTTTTAGTTGCTTTTTTTCCATTCTCATCTACATATACATGCTCAACATCGATAGGTACAATTTGATCTTGGAATCGATCTTCTGCTTGTGCTTTTAACGCTTTTATATGAGAATTGTAGGCGAACTCGTCTTGATCTTCTCTGGATACTTTAAACTGATTGGCAACAGCTTCAGCCGTTAATCCCATACCCCAATAGTAATCTTCGTTTCCGGCAGCAGCAACAGCATAATCGGGTGTTGGTTTATATCCTCCCATAGGGATATAGGACATGCTTTCGGCACCTCCAGCAATAATACAATCTGCCATACCGGCTTGTATTTTTGCAGTGGCAATCCCAATGGTTTCTATTCCAGAAGCACAATAGCGATTTACGGTTACTCCGGGTACATCTTCGACCTTAAGTCCCATTAACGAAATCAAACGGGCAATATTAAGCCCTTGCTCGGCTTCGGGCATTGCGTTTCCTACAATGACATCATCGATACGTGTTTTGTCAAAATCGGGCAATTCTTTCATGATATGCTCAATGGTCTCTGCGGCAAGTTCATCAGGTCTTTTGAAACGAAATACACCACGAGGGGCTTTTCCTACTGCGGTACGGTATGCTTTTACTATGTATGCTGTTGTGTTCATAATACGTTATATTTTATAGATAGGGTTTCACCTTTAGTTTGATTCGAACTTAAATGGCTAGAGTCTAGAACCTAGATTTTTAGATGCTAGACTTTTTATATTTTCAGTTTATCCATGAATGCACCTATCATTTTTTGTATTTGTAAAATTTTATTTTCAAGTATTTCAAATTGTTCTTTAGGTATGTAATTTTCATTATAAGCAACTATTAATTGAGTTTTCCATTCAAAAGCAGACCCTAAGCTAATTTCTAAAAACTTTTTGAAATGTTTATTTGTACTTTTACTGGATCCTTCTGCTATATTAGAAGGAATTGAAACGGAACATTTATTCATTTGAATTGCTAAGTTAAATTTTTCTATTTCAGGAAAACTTCTTGTTAGCTCATAACTAAGCCTTACTAATGCGATGCTTTCTTGCCATATTTTTAATTTTTTAAAATTATGTCTGCTCATTTTTTAATTTAGTTTCAAAATTGTCTAGTCTCTAGGTTCTAAAAGTCTAGGTTCGATGTCTACTAATTTCTAAGTGGTTTCCCTTTTTTCAACATATACTCAATACGTTCTAATGTTTTACGCTCGGTGCATAAGGATAAAAAGGCTTCACGCTCTAGATCTAATAGGTATTGTTCGGATACCATGGTGGCTTCGGATAAATCTCCACCTGCCATTACATAGGCTAGTTTGTTGGCGATTTTTCGATCGTGTTCAGAGATGTACCGTCCTGCTTCCATAGCATCGGTTCCTACTAAAAACATTCCTAAAGCTTGTTTTCCTAATACTTTGACATCCTTACGGCGTATGGGTTGTGTATATCCTTGTTCTGCCATGAGTTTTGCATAGGCTTTTGCAGTAGCGATTTGTCGATTTTTATTGACGACTACGGTATCTTTTCCATGCTGAAGGATATTGGTATCAAAGGCTTCATAGGCAGAAGTGGATACTTTTGCCATACCAATGGTTAAGAAATGTTCTTGTAAACGGTTGAGTTCGACATCATTTTTTTCAAAAGTATCGGAAGCTCTTAGTGCCATTTCTTTAGATCCACCACCACCAGGGATTACACCGACGCCAAATTCTACCAATCCAATATAACTTTCTGCCGCTGCAACTACTTTATCTGCATGGAGTGTCATTTCACAACCACCACCTAGTGTCATTCCGTGTGGAGCTACTATGGTAGGAATAGAAGAGTATCGGAGTCGCATACATGAATCTTGAAAGTACTTGACTGCCATATTGAGCTCGTCATACTCTTGCTCTACGGCCATCATAAAAATCATTCCGATATTGGCGCCTACTGAAAAATTAGGCCCTTGATTTCCAACCACTAAACCTTGAAAATCTTTTTCGGCAAGGTCAATAGCTGTATTTAATCCTGCTAAGACATCCCCTCCAATAGTATTCATCTTACTCTGAAATTCTAGATTCAGAATACCATCGCCTAGGTCTTCAACCACCACACCACTGTTTTTGAATACGGCAGCTGGTTTACGAATATTGTCTAAGATGATAAATGCATCTTGACCGGGTATTTTTTGTTGTGTTTTCTTTGGAATCTCATAGGCAAAGGTAGCGGCGTCTTTAACGGTATAGAATGCAGTATTTCCTTCTTTTACCATATCCGTTACCCATGAAGCAGGGGAGTGGCCTTCTGCTTTCATGATTTCGATTCCTTTTTCGATACCGATAGCATCCCAAATTTGAAAAGGACCGTGTTGCCAACCGAAACCAGCTTTCATGGCATCGTCTATTTTATAAAGTTCTTCGGTAATTTCAGGAATACGACGGGATACATAGGCAAATAATGCGGCAAAGGTTTTGCGATAAAATTCACCAGCTTTATCTTTTCCGCTAACAAGTACCTTGAAACGATCTACAACACTATCAATAGTCTTAGTGAGTTCTAAAGTTGGAAATGCAGCTCTTTTTTTACTGCGATAGTCTAGTGTATTGAGATCTAAGGATAGAATCTCACTAGTGCCATCTTCTTTTTTTACTTTTTTATAAAACCCTTGTCCAGTTTTACTTCCCAACCATTTATTTTCCATCAGGGTGTTTACAAAATCGGGCAGGGTAAATAGTGCCAAGCTTTCATCTTCCTTACAATATTCTGCAATACCATTGGCAACACTGACCAAGGTATCTAATCCTACTACATCTACAGTACGGAATGTAGCCGATTTGGGACGACCAATTACGGGACCTGTAAGTTTGTCTACTTCTTCGATGGTTAATCCCATTTCCTTAACGGTATGGAATAAACTCATGATACTAAAAATACCAATTCGATTTCCAATAAATGCTGGCGTATCTTTGGCTATTACGGCTGTTTTTCCTAAAAACTGTTCTCCATAACTGTTTAGAAAATCAAGTACTTCTTTTGAGGTTTTAGGCCCTGGAATGATTTCGAATAAGTCTAAGTACCGTGCGGGGTTAAAGAAATGTGTTCCACAAAAATGCTGTTGGAAATCATCACTTCTGTCTTGACTCATAAATTGTATTGGAATTCCAGAAGTATTGGAGGTAATAAGAGTGCCTGGAGTTCTATGTTTTTCTAAATTTTCGAATACTTGTTTTTTGATATCTAAGCGTTCAATAACAACTTCAATGATCCAATCTACATCGGCAACCTTTGTAATATCATCTTCTAAATTTCCTGTCGTAATGCGATTTGCAAATTTTTGATGATAGATAGGTGACGGTTTTGATTTTAATGCTGTTTTTAAGGCATCATTCACCAAACGATTGCGTACCAAAGGATGGTCAAGTGAAAGCCCTTTAGCTTCTTCTTTAGCATTTAATGCTCTAGGAATGATATCTAATAATAACACTTCGACACCAATATTTGCAAAGTGACATGCAATGCCTGACCCCATGATTCCGGATCCAATGATCGCTACTTTTTTGATTGTTCTTTTCATTTGTTATGGTATGATTTAACAATTATACATTGGGCTGTATCGGATATAGCCTTTTCTTAAATTGCTTTATTTTTTAGTCGGATACACTTTTTTAGAAGCGATTAAATCATTCATGATTTGTAATACTTCTAAAAAGGTATTTAATTTTTCTTTAGGAATTGCTTCCTGTATTTTAGAATCAAAAGTGAATACTACCTCTTTTGAAAAATCTCTCATTTCTATTCCAAAAGGGGTTAAGTGAATCAATACACCTCGACCATCATTTGGGTTTCGTTTTCGTACAATTAATCCTTTAGTCTCCATGCTCTTCAATGTGCGTGATAAACTTGTGGCTTCCATACCCATTTTCGGACCTAATGAAGTAGAGGGGGTGCCTCCTTCAGGATCAATGCTAAGTAAAGCAAAACCTGTAGACATTGTACTTCCCTTTTTACTAGCTTCTTCATTATACATTTTGGCAATCGCCATCCAAGTAGCACGCAGGGTATAATCTATTGTTTTTTCTCTCATAAATAGTGTTATCAATGTGGTGAGGTAAATATAACAAAAATATTGCTATGCATGCATAGCATGAAGCTGTTTTATTTTTTAAAATTTAATAAAAAGTGTTTTTATGTACCGAATTGATATAAAAATAAGATGTTTTTTACACAATACAAATAATTAGAGGATAATCATTGTTCTTATGGGATTGTTTGGAGGGGTGACCACGGCACTAAATCTTCTTAATGACATCTCTCCGGAAGGGATTCATAATAGGTGTCGTAAAGAGGCTGTTTGAATAGTTGTTTCAGATTGTTAAACTGAGCTTATTGAAGTTTTTAAACACGGGATTTTCAAATAACCTTCGACCCCAGTCTGACAAAACGAGTTTTTTACTTTTTTAAGACAGTGGCAAATGTAACTTATGTTTTCAATTATTTTGTAATATACCGTTTAAGACCTATAAATCTTATCATATAAATCAGCATACCGTTCTTTGACAACACGGCGTTTGAGTTTCATGGTAGGGGTAAGGTGTCCTGCATCGATACTCCATACGTCTGGAGTGAGTTCAAAACGTTTGATCTGTTCCCATTTTCCAAAACTTGCATTATGTTCGGTTACTTCTTCTTGAATTCGATCGATCACAGCAGGGTTATTGATCAACTCTTCATTTGTTGTTCCGGTCTCTATATTTTTTCGTTTTGCCCAACTTCTTACAAAATCAAAATTAGGTTGAATGAATGCTGCGGGCATTTTTTCACCATCTCCAATGACCATAATTTGTTCTATAAATCGAGATTGTTTCATTGCATTTTCAACAAGCTGTGGTGCAACATATTTTCCGCCAGAGGTTTTGAACATTTCTTTTTTACGATCTGTGATTTTTAGAAAGCCTTCTTGGTCTAATTCTCCAATATCACCAGTATGAAAATACCCATTTTGTAATACTTCTTTTGTTTTTTCTTGGTCCTTATAATACCCGAGCATTACTTGTGGCCCTTTAACTAAGATTTCTCCATCGGCTGCGATCTTAACTTCTGTTTCTGCAAGTAGTTTGCCTACGGTTCCAATTTTGAAACCATTATTTCTCATATCATTAACAGAAATTACAGGAGAGGTTTCTGTAAGTCCATATCCTTCCAT
>CALFCI010000066.1 GCA_937951135.1 uncultured Aquimarina sp.
ATCTATCCGTAAAAAACTTAAAAAAGAAAACCGAAAAGAGAATATGCAAATGCGTATAGCAATTGCAGGGACTTTAGTTTTTTCTTTAGGGGTAATTTATATAATAACTGTAGCATTATAAGTCGAAAATGATACGACCCATTGACCAATTTTATATAGATCAGCAAGAACCTGTACAAAGTGTTTTTCTCGCTTTGAGAGCATATATACCGTCCTTACATCCTGATATAACAGAGGAATGGCGGTATCGGCTTCCATTTTTTTATTACAAAGGAAAAATGTTGTGTTACCTCTGGAAAGATAAGAAAACGCAGATTCCTTATATTGGTATTGTAAAAGGAAATCAAATTGAACATCCTGCATTACATCAAGGAGATCGTAAAAGAATGAAGGTACTGTATCTCAACCCTAATGAAGACTTACCAATAACAACTATTGAAACCGTATTAACTGAAGCCATTAAACTTTATAAATAAACGATAAATGTTAAAGTTCTTATCGATAGGCTCCATAGGGTCATTGCTAGAACCTATTTTTGAATTGATAGGCTGGCTTATTGGACTTATTGTATCCGTAGTAGAATTTGTGAGTTCCTTTTTTAGATAAGCATACTGATTTTTCCAGGAATAGGTCTTATTTTCAATAAGATATAAAGTTCTGATGTGGCTTTCTGAGATAGTATAAAAAAATGTATCAAAACGATAGCGTCTTGATACATTTTTTGATTTTGTGCAAAGCAATACTTTATAAATATTGCTTGATGAGGTTAAATTAAATGCTATTGTTTTACCAAAGTAATTCGTGCAGTTCCGCTAATATCAGTAATATTTCCAAGACTAATACTTCCAATACTGCCTAAAGAACTAGTGTCTAATATGCCGTCTTTTAAAGGTAATTCTAAGGTTACCGTAGTTGCAGTAATGGTTTCAATAACAGCGGTATTTGTTGATGCTGTATTTGTAAACGTAATTTCATTAGTAGTAGCGTTCCAGCTTCCACTTTCCAGAAAATCTGTAATCGTTTGTTCTTGAGAATCCGAAATACCAAGTGTTGTAAAATTGATTTCGGCAGTGTATCCTCCTGTACTTGTAAACGTATTATCTTCATTAAATGTGATAGTTTGATCGAAATCTTTACCAGTAACGGTAAAGTTTATAGCGCCCATAGATATTCCTGTATCAAGGCTTCCGTTGGTTACTGTTAACCCTGTGAGATTCCAAGTCCCTGGAAGTGTAGTAGTTGCGTCTAGAGTAATCGCATTGGTATCATCATCACTGCTGCAAGAACAAAGTGCTAATGTGAAGATTATAATTAAAAATGTGAATTTTTTCATGACTAAAATATGTTTAAGGGTGTGTGGTTGGTAAAATTACTCATTTGGAGCGTATAGTACAAGTGTATTTGACTAATTTCTTGTGGATACGTGTCTTGAAATCACTAGAGGTGTCGCGATATCATTAGTAATCTACTAAAGAACTAGGGTTTTGTGTGAAGATATCGCAATTTTTAGATTTTTAAGTGTTTTTTTAGATTTTGAAATTATTTTTATAGCTATATTTGCGTCGTTAATCTACCAAACTAGTAGGGTAATGCAAAAAAAATGATTTTAGATCGAGTTACAACATCAAAAACCAGTTTTGAAGAAGATAAAACTTCTGAAAAACCTGTACGTAGTATTGCCAAGGCGATTAGCTGGCGTGTTGTGGGAACATTAGATACATTGATTGTTTCGTATTATGTGACAGGGCAATGGGGTACAGCAGCAGCAATTTCATCTGTGGATTTTGTGACTAAAATGATTTTGTATTTTTTTCACGAACGAATTTGGAATAAAATTAAATGGGGTAGGTAGTATTTTTAAAGAGACTTGTATCAACAGGGATCTAAACAGCAGATAGTATTAACATATAAACACTTACTACCCAAGTAAGAGTTCCTCCCTTTTGGGGAGGTTAGGAGGGGCAAAAGATGAGTTTTACAGATACAGATATCGCACAATTAAATAAAGAGTTTAAAGACAAAACGCCTTTAGCCATTGCACAATGGGCGATTGCAAATGCAAAGCGACCTGTGGTTACAACGAATTTTAGACCTTATGAAGCGGCAATTCTTCAAGTGGCTGTAGGAGCACAGTCTGATATTCCAGTATTATGGTGTGATTCTGGGTATAATACACCCAATACGTATCGTCATGCAGAAGCAGTAATCGAATTGCTAAACTTAAATGTTAAGTTGTATGTGCCTGCACAGACTACAGCGCATAGAGATATAGTGATGGGAATTCCAGGAATTGATGATCCTTTACATAAAGTGTTTACGGAACAAGTGAAATTAGAGCCGTTTAAAAGGGCAATGACAGATTTCACACCAGATGTTTGGTTTACGAACCTGAGAAAAGGACAAACGGCATTACGAAATTCTTTAGATATACTAAGTTTAGGTAAAGATGGAGTGCTTAAAGTAAGTCCATTTTATTATTATAGTGATGAAGATTTGGATGTGTATTTAGAAAAAAATGAATTACCAAATGAGTTTACCTATTTTGATCCGACTAAGGTATTAGAGAACCGTGAGTGTGGTTTGCATACCAATTAATATACACTTGGTTATTTAAAAGAGATAACCTTTCTTCTTCGAAGGGAGAAGGTTGGGATGAGGGGATACCTTAAAAAGGTTAAAATTCTCTCAAATAAAGAAATATAACATGGAAATACTAGAAAAGAAAATGAGTACGAATGTAGCAAAAGAATCAGGAACTATTCCTGTATTGAACGTGAACCCTTTAGAAAGTGAAGCGATTTATATTTTTCGTGAAGTAGTGGCGCAATTTGAGAAGCCAGTATTATTGTTTTCTGGAGGAAAGGATTCTATAACATTAGTGAGATTAGCACAAAAAGCTTTTTTTCCTGCTAAGATCCCATTTCCATTGATGCATATTGATACTGGGCATAACTTTCCAGAAACGATAGAATTTAGAGATCGTCTTGCAGAAGAGTTAGGTGTAGAGTTGATTGTGCGTAATGTGCAAGATGCTATTGATCAAGGAAAAGTAGTAGAGGAAACAGGAAAATATGCAAGTCGTAATAGTTTGCAAACGACTACATTGTTAGATGCATTAGAAGAGTTTAAATTTGATGCAGCTATTGGTGGAGCCCGCAGGGATGAAGAAAAGGCAAGAGCTAAAGAACGTATTTTTTCAGTGCGTGATGATTTTGGACAGTGGGATGAGAAAAATCAACGTCCAGAGTTGTTTGATCACTTGAATGGGAAAATTGATTTAGGACAGAATGTACGCGTATTTCCAATTAGTAATTGGACAGAGTTAGATGTATGGAGTTATATCGAACAAGAAGACATTGAAATTCCTTCTATATATTTTGCGCACAAGCGTAAAACATTTGTAAGAGATGGAATGATCTGGTCTGCTGAGGATGAAGTGGTGTATAGAGAAGAAGATGAAGTGGTAGAAGAACGTTTAGTTCGTTTTCGTACCGTAGGTGATATGTCATGTACAGCCGCAGTATTATCAGATGCAGTAAGTATTGAAAAAGTAGTGTCTGAAATAAGAGATTCTCAAATTTCTGAACGAGGAGCGCGTATCGATGATAAACGATCTGAAGCTGCAATGGAAAAAAGAAAACAACAAGGATACTTTTAGTTGTTAGTTGATGGTTGTCAGTTGTTGGTTTTTAACCAATACCGACGATCATAAAGAGTGAACGATTAGAATAGTATAGAAAACAAGTGAGTTACATATATCGTAACTATAAAAAATAGGTTGTATAGTTTTAGGTAAAGGGGTTTACAAAAGAAACCATCAACCATCAACGATCAACCATCAACCAAACAAAAATGGACGTACTAAAAATAGCAACAGCAGGAAGTGTAGATGATGGGAAGAGTACCTTAATTGGACGAATCTTGTATGATACAAAATCATTAACCACGGATAAGTTAGAAGCAATTGAGTCAAAAAGTAAGGCCAATGGTTTTGATTATCTTGATTTTTCTTTGGCAACAGATGGTTTAGTTGCAGAGCGAGAGCAAGGAATTACAATTGATGTAGCGCATATCTATTTTTCAACACAAAAGAAAAGTTACATTATTGCGGATACTCCTGGGCATATCGAATATACGCGTAATATGGTTACAGGGGCGTCTACCTCTCAGGCTTCTATCATTTTGGTAGACGCTAGAAAAGGAGTAATAGAACAAACCTATCGCCACTTTTTTATCAATAATCTATTGCGTATTAAAGATGTGATTGTAGCGATTAATAAAATGGATTTGGTAGACTTTTCACAAGAAAAGTATGAAGCCATCAAAGCAGATTTTAAAGAATTGATTGCTAAAAGTGAGTATAAAGATCAGAACATCACATTTATTCCTGTAAGTGCTTTACAAGGAGATAATGTAGTAACGGTGTCTGATAATACGCCTTGGTATAAAGGACAGACATTGCTAGAGCATTTAGAAGAATTAAATGCACAGGATTTATATGAAAAATCTCAAGTACGTTTTCCAGTACAAACAGTAATAAGACCAAAGAAAGACGAGTATCACGATTTTAGAGGATATGCAGGAAAATTATATGGAGGAGATCTATCTGTAGGAGATGAAGTAACGGTGTTACCTTCATTAACCACATCAAAAATCAAAGAAATATATTTCTTTGATCAAAAATTTGAAACCGCAGGAAGAGGAAGCTCATGTACACTTACATTAGAAGATGATGTAAATGTAAGTCGTGGAGATATGATTGTAAAGTCTTCTGAAAAACCAAGAGTAGAAAAACAATTAACAGCTACAGTATGTTGGATGGATAGCACTAATTTAGTGCCAGGAGCCAATTACTTTATTCAAAATGGAAGTAGTCGTATTCTTGCTAAAGTGAAAAGTATTAGTGGTACAATTGCTACTGATTTTTCTGGAGATGATACAGCAAAAAATGAACTATCTTTAAATGAGATCGGTAAAGTGCAAATTCAATTAAGTAAACCTTTAGCATTTGATTCGTATAGTAAGAACAAAGCGTCAGGTTCTTTTATCTTGATTAATGCACAAAATAATAACACCTCTGGTGTAGGGTTTATTGAATAGGAATTAGATTTAAGAGAAATAGAGACTAGAATCTAGACAAAAAAATAAAGTTAATAAAAAAATAAAGCTAATGGCTAACAGCTAATAGCTAAAAGCTACATAAAGATGCAAAGTTTTAGAACCGAAATAGAAAATCCAATTGTCGAAAAAGACATTGTTGACTTGGCGAATAAAATTCAATTATTTCATAAAGGTGAAATTGACGAAGAAAAATTCCGAAGTCTACGTTTAGCGCGTGGAGTATACGGACAACGTCAAGAAGGAGTACAAATGATACGTATTAAATTGCCTTATGGTAAGGTGCTATGTAATCAGTTGCGTCGTATTTCTGCGGTATCGGATGAGTATTCTAGAGGCCGTTTGCATATCACTACGCGTCAGGATATTCAAATCCATTATGTAGATTTGGATAGAACTCCAGAGCTTTGGGCAGAATTAGAAAAAGACGAAATCACCTTGAGAGAGGCTTGTGGTAATGCCGTGCGTAATGTAACAGCATCAGAAACTGCGGGTATCGATGTGAACGAACCTTTCGACGTGTCGCCTTATGCAGATGCAGTATTTCGTTTCTTCTTAAGAAATCCAATCTGTCAGGAAATGGGGCGTAAGTTTAAAGTGTCATTTTCTAACACAGCGGAAGATACAGGCTTATCATACATGCATGATATAGGATTTATTGCTAAAATTGAGAATGGTGTGCCTGGGTTCCAAATTATGTTGGGTGGTGGATTAGGATCGCAGCCAAGGGCAGCAGATGAGTTGTATAGCTTTTTACCCTCAGATAAGATCATTCCATTGATGGAAGGCGTATTACGTGTTTTTGATCGCCATGGTGAACGAAAAAGTAGAGCGAAGGCAAGAATGAAGTTTCTGATTAAGGATATAGGTTTGGATGCATTTAAGGTGCTTTTGGAAGCAGAACAAACTGCCATTGCACAAAAAACAGTTGCCATTGATGCAGCTGCATATCCTGTAACTACACCAGTAACTGTAGCAGTGCCACAAGTAACTATTCAGGATCAAAAAGCATTTGATATTTGGAAGGCTACCAATGTGGTTGCACAAAAGCAAGAAGGCTATGTTGCCATCGGAATTAAAGTGTTATTAGGAGATTTTTATACAGATAAAGCACGATTATTAGCAGACTTGGTGGAAAACTATGCTGCAGGAGAGATTCGATTATCATTGCGTCAGAATATCTTAATTCCTTTTGTAAAAGAAGAATTAGTTGCCTTTTTCTATTCGGAATTAGAAAAATTAGGTTTTGTAGCACCGGGATATAATAAAGCAGTAGATATTACAGCATGTCCAGGTACAGATACCTGTAACTTAGGGATAGCTAGTAGTACTGGTATTGCTGAAGAGTTGGAGCGTGTGATTAAAGCGGAATATCCGCAGTATCTTGAAAATGAAGATTTAGTCATTAAGATTAGTGGATGTATGAATGCTTGTGGGCAGCACAATATGGCAAACATAGGATTTCAGGGAATGTCTGTTCGTACCAAAGATAAATTAGTGGCACCTGCATTACAAGTGCTATTAGGAGGAGGGAATCTAGGAGGCGGAAAAGCACGTTTTGCTGATAAAGTAGTGAAAATTCCAAGTCGAAGAGGGCCAGAAGCATTGCGTCGCATCTTAAATGATTTTGAAGCGAATGCAGCAGGAAAATCATTTGTAGCCTATTACGAAGAAAAAGGAGAAAAATATTTCTATGATTTCTTGACTGACTTGTCGAATGTAGAAAACCTTACACCACAAGATTTTATCGATTGGGGTACTGAGGTAGAATATGTAAAAGCAATTGGTGTTGGGGAGTGTGCAGGAGTGATTATTGATTTGATCGCAACGTTGTTTTTAGAGAGTGAAGAGAAAATTGAAAATGCGAAAGCATCATTAGCAGATGCAATATATTCTGATGCAGTATATTATGCGTATAGTTCTTTAGTCAATTCGGCAAAAGCATTATTGTTGGCAGAAAAGAAGAAGACAAATAACCATGCAGGGATTATCAGTCAGTTTGATGAAATTTTTGTAACCACAGGAAAAATCGAATTGGAAGGAACATTTGAAGCATTGATTTATCAATTGCAACAAAATGCACCCACCAAAGAGTTTGCAGCAGCATATATTGAAAGTGCAACGCAATTTTTGAACAAAGTACAAGTATATAGAACTGCTGAAATAGCGAAAGCATAAGTGCATTATAAAGATATAGCAATACAATAGATATCGTCTTTGTAATTAATTTAGAGACAAGAGACAAGAGATAAGAGATAAGAAGAATGAGCTATTGTAAATTAAATAAAGCATATTGAATACAAAAGAGGAGCATATAAAAAACAGAACCAAAGTCCCCCATTCGGGGGCGGAGGGGGCGCGAAATAACTTATATCCAGTTTTTTTAAAAGTAAAGAACCTTCAAGTACTTATAGTAGGAGGAGGTAATGTCGCTGAAGAAAAACTAACGTTCTTATTAAAATCAAGTCCAAATGCTCAAGTAACAATGGTCTCTCCGATGTATAGAGAAGGAACTATTGCACTAGCAGATAAGTTTGGAATACAGCGGATTACTAAGAAGTATACTAGACGTTTGCTCAAAGGAAAACATATTGTTATTGCAACGACAGAGATTCCAGCGGTAAATGAAAAAGTATATGCGGATTGTCGTAAAAGAAGCATATTGGTTAATGTTGCAGACAACCCACCGTATTGTGATTTTTTTATGGGAGGGATTGTAACCAAAGGTAATGTGAAAGTAGCCATTTCGACAAACGGGCAGTCGCCAACGACAGCAAAGCGGTTGCGTCAATTTTTTGAAGAAGTAATTCCAGAAAATGTAGACGATTTGGTACAGAATTTGAATGAGTACAGGAAAACAATAAAAGGTGATTTCGAAGAGAAAGTAGAAAAACTAAACGAATTCACTAAAGGATTAATAGCTAAAAAAGTTGAAAAATGATTAAGACGGATATTTTAATAATTGGTGCGGGGCCAACAGGATTATTTACCGTATTCGAAGCGGGATTATTAAAGCTGAAAACACATCTAATTGATGCGTTGCCACAACCAGGTGGACAGTGTTCTGAAATTTATCCAAAAAAGCCAATCTATGATATTCCTGGGTTTCCAGAAATTTTAGCAGGTGATTTGGTAGATAACTTAATGGAGCAGATCAGGCCTTTTGAGCCCGGTTTTACATTAGGAGAACGCGCAGAAACTATAGAGCGATTAGAAGATGATACTTTTGTAGTTACGACTAACAGAGGAACAAAACACAATGCGCCCGTAGTAGCCATTGCAGGAGGCTTAGGTTCTTTCGAACCCCGTAAACCACCGATTCCTAACATCGCAAATTTTGAAGATAAAGGAGTAGCGTATATTATTCGTGATCCAGAAGTGTACAGAGATAAGCGCGTTGTGATTGCAGGTGGTGGAGATTCTGCTTTAGATTGGTCGATCTTCTTGGCAGATGTAGCTAGCGAAGTGACTTTAGTGCACCGTCGTAACGAATTTCGTGGAGCATTAGACTCTGTAGAGAAAGTAGCAGAATTATCTAAAGCAGGTAAGATTAACTTAGTTACAGAAGCTGAGGTAAAAGAAATCATAGGAGAAGAGGAATTGACAGGAGTAGGTATTAAACATAAAACCAAAGGAGATCTTCAGATCGATGCTGATTACTTTATTCCATTATTTGGATTATCGCCAAAGTTAGGGCCAATAGGAGATTGGGGATTAGAAATCGAGAAAAATGCAATTAAAGTAAATAATGCGTATGATTACCAAACCAATATTCCAGGGATTTACGCTATTGGTGATGTAAATACCTACAAAGGAAAATTAAAATTAATCCTTTCAGGGTTCCATGAAGCGGCAGTGATGTGCCAGAGTGCCTATCAACGTATCTTTCCAGACAAAAAGTATGTGATGAAATATACTACTGTTGGGGGAGTAGAAGGATTTGATGGTACTAAAAAAGAAGCGAAGAAAGAAGTCGTGAAAGCGATTAATTAGTACTCAGTACTAAGTCTTGAGATGTTGTGTTTTAAGAAAACTGAATGAGGAGGCGGGAATCAAGACTAAGCTATATATTTTCCCTTTTAAGATGGGCTAGGGGTGTATTCAGAGGTAAAGATTAGATACCTAATGCCCATATAAAAAAGCTAAATCAGATGAACGTGGTTGAAGGACAGAGTTTTGGACAATTAAAAAAAATACCGATCAACTGATAACTAAAAAACAATGAGTGACGTAACCATAAAAATAAAGGATAGAGAAGGCGAAGTGCACGAAGTGCAAGCTCCTACTGATATGGCAATGAATCTTATGGAAGTATGTAAAGCATACGAGCTTCCAGTAGAGGGTACCTGTGGTGGCATGGCAATGTGTGCCTCTTGTCAATGTTATATTTTATCCGATCATACATTGCCAGAAATGGGTGATGATGAAGATCTGATGCTTGCAGAAGCCTTTTATGTAGAAGATAATAGCCGATTAGGATGCCAGCTACCCATTACTTTAGAAATGGATGGATTGGAAATTGAATTAGCACCAGAGTCTTAGTGCAAGATATCATCGGATTTCATGTATAGCGTAGTCGATTCAAAAACCGTCAATTCGAGTGCTCCGATGATAATCGGAGTGTATCGAGAATAGGTTTTTGAATTCCAAATGGCTGTTTTTGAGGTATAATACCATTTTATGTTTGAATTTGCTCAAAAGGAAAATGATGAGTTTTGGATGTATATGAAATATAAAAAATCAGCATAGCCTAAGCTACGGTTATTTTTTATACTGAAATAGA
>CALFCI010000067.1 GCA_937951135.1 uncultured Aquimarina sp.
TGGTACTCAACCAAGCGAGCTCTACCAAATCATCCATAGTCCCTAAGGGTTTAAGCACTACTATAAAGGGCTGTAAATGCACATCACCCACAGCGCGACCTGAGCCATCCGCATGGCGTTTAAAACCATAATTAACCTCTAACACTTTGTATTGGTGGTCTTCTACCCATAAAAACGCGTTGCTTGGTGCGGGCTGCTTTTTTGGTGTAGGTCCATCGCTTTTACCTAATCGATCACTTAATCGTTGTGGTTTATTCTTCTTGTTGTCGCTATTTTCCATGAATTGTATTGCCTATGCTTTAAAACTAGAGAAAGATAACTATTTTCCCGGAGTTCTGATTTTTTTTAACGAATAAATAACATAGTTTAAGATCGCATGACCATCTCTTAACTAAGTTCAACATCAACGATAAGCACAAAAAAAGACCCTATGGAGGGTCTTTTTTATAGAGTTATTCTGCTATAGTATTCTGCAATTATTTTGCGATATTCACCGCTCTTGTTTCTCGAATTACGGTAACTTTAACCTGACCTGGATAGGTCATATCTGTTTGTATTTTTTGAGAAATTTCGAATGAAAGTCCAGAGGCACGCTCATCGTTTACTTTTTCACTTTCTACAATTACTCGCAATTCTCTACCCGCTTGTATTGCATAGGCTTTCTTTACTCCTTTAAAAGCAAAAGCGATCTCTTCTAAATCTTTAAGTCGTTGGATGTACGAATCCAATACTTGTCTTCGTGCTCCTGGTCTTGCTCCGCTAATCGCATCACACACCTGAACGATTGGTGACAATAATGAGTTCATTTCGATTTCATCATGGTGTGCTCCAATAGCGTTACATACTTCTGGTTTCTCTCCATATTTTTCTGCCCATTGCATTCCTAAGATTGCGTGAGGCACTTCGGTTTCTGTATCGGGCACTTTTCCAATATCATGTAATAGTCCCGCTCGTTTTGCTAACTTAGGATTTAATCCTAGTTCTGCTGCCATTACGCCACATAGTTTTGCGACTTCACGAGAGTGTTGTAGTAAATTTTGTCCATAAGAAGAACGGTATTTCATACGCCCCACGGTTTTGATTAACTCTGGATGCAATCCATGAATCCCCAAGTCAATCACCGTACGTTTTCCTACTTCTATAATCTCTTCATCAATTTGTTTTCTAGTCTTACGCACAATCTCTTCGATACGTGCTGGGTGGATTCGACCATCTGTTACCAATTTATGCAAAGACAATCGTGCCACTTCACGTCGTACAGAATCAAAACAAGATAAAATAATAGCTTCTGGAGTATCATCTACAATAATCTCTACTCCTGTAGCGGCTTCTATTGCTCTAATATTTCGTCCTTCACGACCAATAATTCGACCTTTTACATCATCACTTTCAATATTAAAAACAGATACACAGTTCTCTACGGCTTCTTCTGTACCTATACGCTGTATCGTATTAATAATAATTTTCTTCGCTTCTTGCTGTGCCGTTAGTTTTGCTTCTTCTATTGCATTCTGAATCAACCCCATAGCATCAGTCTTCGCTTGTTCTTTTAGCGACTCTACCAATTGTTCTTTTGCATCTTCCGCAGATAAACCAGAAATAACTTCTAGTTGTTGAACTTGACTCGTATGTAATTTTTTAACCTCTGCGCTCTTTTTACTTAAATATTCTGCCCGCTGGTCATTATCTTTAATTTTCTCTTCTAGCTCGCTATTTACTTTTTTACTTTTTGACAATTCACTAGATACTTGTGATTCTTTATCACGCACTCTTTTTTCAACATCTGAAATTTTCTTATCTCGAGATAAAATTACTTTCTCATGCTCTGATTTTAATTCGATAAATTTTTCTTTTGCTTGAAGAATTTTATCTTTCTTAATAGTCTCTCCTTCACTTTTAGCATCTTTCAGCATTCGATCTGCTGTTTTCTTTGCCGATGTTATTGTAGCTGAAGCACTATTCCGTTCTAAAACTTTAGCGATAATATAGCCTACTATTACCCCTACTACCCCTGCTATAATCATATAAATGATGTTATCCATAATTTGTATTAATATTTGTGTATAAAAAAACCTGCACTAGTCTGGGTTTTGTATAAACTCTGTAAAAAACAGGTTTAGGGCTAACAAGCTGGTCAAGGATCCTGACTCTCAATTTTCATTGAGACGGCTTGCTTTTACAACTTAAACTCACCCTTTTTAAAATAATCTTGTTGAGTTTATCAAAAAATAATAACTAGTGCAGGTAGTAATCTTGCTATATATGTTCTTACAAACATTTATGAAAGGTGATCTTGCAATAGGTTATTAAGCACGATTAAGCGCTCTTCTACTGCTATATGTTCACCATCTGTATCTAAAGTCTTTTGTTCTACTTGTGCAGCAAGCTGTAAGGCACACATTGCCAAAACATCCTGCTTATCTCTTACCGCATAACTTTGCTCAAACTGTTTAATCATTGCTTCAATGTTTTTTGCCGCTTTCCTCAACCCTTCTTCTTGATCCGGATTGATCGTAAGTGGATATACACGATCTGCAATAGATATTTTTATTTTCAGTTTATCTGCCATATCTTTTATTCTGAGAGTTGTGCGATACACATATCAATATCTCTCACTAGGGCATTTATCTTGAGCTTAGTTTCTCTTTTGTACTTATCACTACCTAACATTGCATTTGCATTTTTGAGCGCACTAAATTTTTCTTCCCACTGCCTTAATTGATCTGACTTCATTGCTGACGCAGTATCCAAGGCTTTTACTTTAGTAGTAAGATCATCATTTTGCTGCTTTACATATTCATACTTCTCCAGCAATTCACTAATCTTATGCTCTAAAGCTCCAACGACTTTAATTAGATTACTCATTTTATACAATACAATGCTTAGTTGTACAAAGTTAAGATACCAATTCAAAAAACCCAATAGTTTTGCAACTAATTTTAATACAACTGTATCTTATACCTGTTTATTTTAATAATACTGCTTTCTCCGCTTAACTAAAGGTAAGCTATCACTACTGCTTTCAAATTATTTATATCTCATGTAAATTAGAGCAATGGCTTATAATACTACTTTATCTGCCTTGGTTAGCACTATGATTTCCTATTCCTTTGAAATCGATTGCTCCCTAAACTTTTAAAACCATTCATTGCGCTAGTTATTATAAATTTTAATAGCATTAATTCACATTTAATCTACATTGTGGAGTTTAATTTTCCGAGGCTTGCCTCGAAATGCAAAAAATAGTTATCCGCTGGATGCCTCGTGAGCTTGCCCTGAAGTAGTTGACTAACTTCATCATAGCCTTCTAATTTACACCTTGAGTTAAACTTTATAGAAACATCGCTTTTAGTTTATATCCTAAATATTTACATTTACATTCTATGCGAACATTCATTTTTTTAGCAGTCTTTACGTTTTCAATCGGATATTGTCAAAAGACACTCCCTCAAGATTATTTTAAGAGCCCTTTAGGCATTCCACATGCCATATCTGGAACTTTTGGTGAATTACGATCTAATCACTTCCACTCGGGATTGGATATTAAAACACAACAAAAAGAAGGACTACCCGTGTATGCGGCTGCAGCGGGCACCATAAGTAGAATTAAAATTTCGAATTTCGGATATGGTAAAGCATTGTATATTTCACACCCTAATGGATATACTACAGTATATGCACATCTTAAACGGTATGCGCCAAAAATTGAAGCGTATATTAAAAAAAAGCAATACATTAAAGAATCTTACGAAATTGAATTATTTCCAAAATCAGGCACATTTAGTTTAAAACAAGGAGAAATCATTGCCTATAGTGGTAATACTGGCGGTAGCGGTGGCCCTCACCTACACTTCGAAATTCGTGATGGAAGATCTCGACCTATGAATCCTCTGGATTTTGGAATTGCTGTTAAAGATGCTAAAAAACC
>CALFCI010000068.1 GCA_937951135.1 uncultured Aquimarina sp.
TTATCCATATACTCCACGTTTTTAGCATGGTGTACTTGATGCATCGTATGGGTGTTAAATATTTTTTCGATAATACCCATTTTCGGAATATATACAGAGTGCAATTGGAATTGCCATAAGGCTTCTATACCTAAGCATACAATTACCATTCCTGGGGGAAATCCTATAGCTGGTAGCCACATATAAAATAAAGGTTTGTAGAGCAGGGTAAACCATCCGTTACGTACAGCTGTGCCTAAATTAAAATTATCTGAAGAATGATGTACAATATGCGCTGCCCATAATGCCCTTACCATGTGATTCTGTCTATGAAACCAATAGTAGGTATAATCATCAAATACTTGACAGGCTAGCCAAACATACCAAGCGAATCCAAATGACTTCCATCCCATAATATTGGTACGAATCCCATCGATTTCTGGGTTAAAGACTTCATATACATACTTGAAAATAATAACAGTTATTACCGTTTTTATTAATGGTCCAATAATAGCAGAACCAATACCCATAAAGAGACTGGCAGATAAATCTTTCCATTTATAAAGATCTTTTTTATCATGTGTTTTACTATATGTTAGTTCAAGTAATATCAAACCAAGAAAGAAAGGAACACCATAGAGTAAGGGTCTTGCTAATTCCATTTTTTTGTATCAAAAATTAAGAGCGAAAGATAATAAGAATTTTTAGAAGATCTTTGGAATTGACTATTGGATTGCATGTATTACTATAGAGATGTAGCTAGTTCCTAATATATGATGAAGAACTTAGTTTATAATGGAAGACTAACGATCTTTGCGTCTTCTACCTCTTGGTTTTGGATTGCCTTTTGTATCTAGGTTTTTTCGAGTAGGTTTCTTTGAAGAATGTTGCGTTTTTGGAGTACGCCTTTTAGCCTTAGGAGTATCCAATTTTGACGCGTCTTCTAAGGGGCTAGAGTCTTCAACATCTACATTAAGAATGTTTAATTCTTTTTCGGTTAGGTATCGCCATTCACCAACCGGTGTATCCAAAGATACATTCATGATGCGCACTCGTTTTAAACGGATAACGTCGTACCCTAGATGTTCACACATGCGTCTGATTTGGCGATTCAATCCTTGGGTTAGGATGATTCTAAAATCATATTTACTGATCTGTTCTACTTCACAGTCTCGAGTGATGGTATCGAGTATAGGGATGCCAGTACCCATTCGTTTGATGAATTGAGGGCTGATCAGTTTATTTACAGTAACGATATATTCTTTTTCGTGATTGTTTCGAGCGCGTAATATTTTATTGACAATATCGCCATCACTGGTCAGTAAAATTAAACCTTCACTAGGTTTGTCTAATCGTCCAATAGGAAAGATTCGTTTCGGATACTTAATGTAATCGATAATATTATCTTTTTCTTGGGCAGCTGTAGTACATACAATACCAACAGGTTTATGAAAAGCTAGGTATACATGATCTTCTGCTGTAGGAGTGATTTGTTCACCATTAACATGTACAATATCTCCTGGTTGGACTTTGGTTCCCATTTCAGGCACTATCTTATTGATCGTTACACGACCTTGTGCAATTAATTTATCAGCTTCTCGACGGGAACAGTAACCTACCTCACTTAGGTATTTATTTAATCGTATGGTCTTTGCATTTTCCATGAGGTGCAAAGGTACGTATATCTTGTAATAATATTATCAGCTTACTGTGTGGAATTGCGTGCAATCGGCAGCATAAAAAAGACAGGCATTGATCATTGTTTCAGAAAGTTCAGGGTAATCTTCAATGATTCCTTGTTTTGTCATTCCAGAAGCCAATCCGTTTAAAACATCATATACAGAAATTCTAGTTCCTTTAATACAAGGCTTTCCAAATCTTTTATGGGCGTTAATTTCTATAAATTGTCGATAAGAGTTCATATTGCAAAGATGATCATTTTTACATCATCATCATTATTCCGATATATAGGAACGGAATTGCACTTAAAAAAATCCAAATCAACTGTGTTTTTAAGTCAGATTTATATTTTGAAATCAGAAGTATTGTGTTGATAAATGACCAGAAGATCGCACTGTAAAATACAAATAACGAAATCAGACTTCCATACTTATAAATCCAAGTTCCGCGATACGGTTGAACCGAATATTTTAATAGCATTGCACTTAAACAAATTCCAATAATCAGAATTCCACTTTTTTTAGTCCAATTTATATTTTTAAGCATGCTGTTCAATTTTTTATCTTCTCAGCTTTTAAAGCCAAATCAAAATATTTTGCGGACTTGCTTAAAAAGCACATCACTTTGTGTTAAGCTCCAAGCCCCGTATTAATTAGAAGCCTTGTTACACAGTTTTATAATTCCAAATATTCCTAAAATCAATATTGCAATTATTACTCCTTGTAGGAATATCATTCCAATTCCGAATGAGAATAAGTCTATTAATTCAATATTTTCATTTTCTAATTTAGTAGTTCCATTATAGGGCAAATAATCTCGATGAAAACTAGTCACAATTATCACAAAACGCTCAAAATACATTCCAATTTTCATTCCAAATGCGACTAAAATTACATACCAAAATTTTAATGCTAATTTTTTAATGAATAAAGTAAGAGGTAAAATTAAAGCAGATAAAAACATAATCCAATATGTAATTGCATAAGGTCCAGTTGCTCGGTTAATGAAAGCATATTTATCTGGATTCATAGCCATTCCAATCGGGTAGAAAGTAAAGGTAACTATTGTGTAAATAATGATTATCCAACGAATTAAATTTAGTGCTTTTTTTGTCTCAAATCGGTTTTTAAAAATCAATTCGACAAGTATTAAAGTAAGAATTATTGGTATCAGACAGAAAATCAAATTCGCATCTATTAGTTCAATAATCCTTTTGTATAATTCCATTTCTAGTTTTTCGCGAGCAGGTTCTTTAATTGCAGTTAATGAATAAGTATATGATTACCTGTACAGGTATATATCAAATATAATAATATAAAGTCATAATGCTTAGTTAGATCTGTTATTAGCAGACAGTCATGTAACTTTTTTCAGGAGCAAATCCATTCAATTCTTATCAAAATAGAAAAGTGTCTTAGTGTATTGCAGATGATAATATAGGTTTCATTAAATAGATACTATTTCTAAAACTATTATTTTTGTCGCATGAATATGAACTATACGATAGTTTCTATAGCGCTATTTTTATGCGTTATGGGTGCGGGATGTAAAAAAGAGGGTGCAAAAATTACGCCTACCGCGATTACATTTACTAAGGAAGGCGAGTTATGGATCTTAAAACCATCGGGAGATACGATTCAGCGCATGGATATAGAAATAGCAGCATCAGAGTATGAAACTCAAACAGGATTGATGTATCGCAAATCTATGGAGCAGGAGCAAGGGATGTTGTTTATTACTGAAAAAATGAGGAAGCAAAGCTTTTATATGAAGAATACCCTCATTCCTTTAGATATTATTTATATCGATGATGCCTTGCGTATCGTAAGCATTCAGGAAAATGCAAAACCCTTAGATGAAACTCCTTTGCCATCTGGAGTACCGGCTCAGTATACCTTAGAAATTAATGCAGGCTTGGTTGCAGCGTGGGGGATCGTTGTTGGGGATCAAATAGTATATGATACGTTTTCAGAATAAGGTGTTATGATGGTGCGTTTTAAAGTGTAGATTGAAGTTTGTTACTTTTCCTTTTACTCCAAGCCTCATTGCGAAACTCTTTGGCTTTTTTACCTCCATCGATATGGCTCCATCCTGGAGGCATAAATAGGTATTTGAACTTATCGGCAAGTGTGGGTGCAGATTTAACATCAAACCATAAATCTTTCCACAGTTGAAATTGTACATGCCAAATGTTTGTGCTGTCTAGTGTATCGTGCATAATCCCGTACTGAATTTTTTCATCGTCGAGCTGAGTTTGGAAGGTTTTAAAAATCCGATCCCAAATACAAAATGTTTCCCCATAGTTTCGGTCTAGATAGATGTGGTTTTTTGCATGATGTACCCGGTGTACCGAAGGCGTCACAAATATTTGCTCAAGCCGTGGGTGTTTGCCTACAAATTTTTCACTCAGGTGTGAATAGGTGGCATAAAGTCGTGCTATGGGTTCTATGGCTAAAATCATAAAAGGATGAAAGCCCAATACTGGAATCCATATAAAATTTTGTGGTGTTAGAAAAAAATCAAAAATAGATCCTCTAGCAACCACCGTTAAATTCATTTCCTCGGCAGTGTGATGTACCCCATGAATACACCAGATAAATCGAACTTTATGTCCTAAAAAATGAACGAAAAAAGTAACAAAGTCATATAGTAAATAGGCAATAATCCATACATACCAATCAAAACTAAATGTGAATACACGATGTTCATATAACCAAAACATAGTACCTACAATCATGATTCTGGATAATAATAAATACGGAATGCTTTCTACCAAATACGAAATGACACTCACTATACTTTCTTTATTGCTTTCTATGTAGTTTGTAGCGATAAGGATACCCCACTCTACAAGCATTAATACCAATACCGATATGCCAATACCATTTTGTGCGTTTTGCATGAATATCTCAATTGAGTCCATGGTCTTCTATTTTAAATTTTATGCTATCGCAATACCGCGAACTTGAGTTAACTATAGCCCGAAAATTAATAAAATTGCAGTCTATAAAAAGACGATAATCGAATTAAAAAAGACGTAAAAAATAGAAATTTAAGACGGGGAGGAAGGTGTAGTTATTATGTCTTGCAATTTAGGATAGTGTTTGTATATCAGGTACTTCAATAAGACGTAAAGACTTACGCTGTCGCTAAGACAGATAGATTATTAGATTGTTTGTCTGATTATTGCAAAAGGCTCAATACGCTGAGGTGCTATGAAGTCATATTATTGTTTTTGACCCTAGTTATACCAATTTAGCTTTACAATGCCGTATTAAAGACGCTGTTTGTTTTAGGTGTAAAAACCCTTCGACCGGCTCAGGACAGGCTACTGTGATTATATTGCATAGCCTTAGCTATGGAATATATGAACAAGGCATTTATAGCTAAAAAAGGCTAGTAGACATGCGACATTGTAAAGCTAAATTGGTATTATAGCATTTTATATTTGAATGTGATGTTTAGGCATACATGAAGGTGTTGAAATTAGAGGTATAAAAAAGGCTTCCTTGAAATGATATCAAGGAAGCCTTTTAATTTATGTTGTCGTATTATATGTCAGTTACGCTTTCTCAGTTTCAGTAGGCGTTTCTTTTTCTAATTTAAACCCTGTTTTATTGATTGTATCATGCATCACTGGGGTTGCAATAAATAAGGAAGAATACGTTCCTACCAATACTCCAATAATTAAAGAGAACATAAACCCTCGTAATGGTGCTGCAAAGATAAAGATCGCAAGTAATACCAGTAAGGTTGTTAAAGAGGTATTTAACGTACGACTCAACGTACTATTTAATGCGCCATTGATGATATTTCCTAATGGCCATTCGCTATGCTCTTTAAAGAATTCTCGAATTCTATCAAATACAACCACGGTATCATTCAGTGAGTATCCAATTACGGTTAAGATTGCGGCTATAAAAGCTTGATCAATTTCCATGTTGAAAGGCATGAATTTCCATGTTAACGAGAAAATACCTAATACTAAGAGTACATCATGGAATACTGCGGCTACTGCACCTAAACTAAATTGCCATCTTCTAAATCGAAGTAAGATGTATAAGAATACCACTAATAATGATCCCAATACAGACCAAAATGCAGCCTTTTTAATATCATCAGCAATGGTTGGTCCTACTTTAATAGAAGACATGATTCCTACTTGCTTATCATCATCTCCTTTAGTAAACTCACTATATGAGAATCCTTGTGGTAGATATTTCGTTAAAGCGCTATATAGTTTATTAGAAATTTCAGTATCTACTTCGGCACCAGTTTCATCTACTTTATACTTGGTTGTAATCTTTAATTGATTACTAGCTCCCAACGTTTTTGCTTGGGCACTTCCAAATACAGTAATTAAGTCTTTTTCTACTTCGGTAGGAGTGATGTCTTTTGCAAAACGCACTGTATATGTTCTACCTCCAACAAAATCAACACCTTGATCTAGCCCTTGTGTAAATAAAGAACCTAGTCCTGCAACAATTAATATTCCAGAAATGACATAAGCTATTTTTCGTTTTCCTAAGAAATCAATTTTTACATTTTGGAATAAGTTTTTAGTCATTCCTGTAGAGAATGCTAATGATTTTCCATTTTTACCATAGCCATCAATAAATAATCGAGTGATAAAGATCGCTGTA
>CALFCI010000069.1 GCA_937951135.1 uncultured Aquimarina sp.
TTACGGCTTAAAACTACTTCAAAATATACCGCTCCGCTATGTTTTTAAACTTAACCATAGCGATGCGATGCTAAATTTTAGAAAACATCATATTTTATCGCAATTTCAAACCTCATGACGAAGTGCTATTGCATAATCCGGATTAAACAAAAAAAATAGGCAAGTTTTAAAACTCACCTATTTTTTATTTACACAATCTAATCTATTGGATACTAAAACTATTTGATTACTACTTCTTCATAAAAAGATTTTCCATTTTGTGTAACATATATGTAATATGCACCTGCTGGTATCGTAGATAAATCATATTTTCTCGTAATTAAAGTATCTAAAATATCTGCTTCTTCGTGAAGAATAATTGACTCTTTATCCAATACTTTAATCGTTACAGGCTTGTCTACTGTATTACGAAATGAAAACGATAATAATTTGTTCTCTAACTCAACTTCTGGTTTAAAAATTGTTTCTGTTGAATTTGTAATCAAAGCAACTCCGGTATTACTTTTAACAATAGGTGTTACCTTTATTTCTGTAGCCGTCTGTGTCTCTACAAAGTAAATCCCATTTTCTACTTCACTTAAATTAAAATATTTTTTATATGACGTAAGCTTATCCAAAGTCGTATTGAATAAAATTGTTCCATCATAGTCCTTCAAATATAATTTCTCTCCTTCTATTGTACTCGATAATGTTACACCGATTACTGAAAAATCATAAATTTCTACTGAAATAGATTCTGATGCTTTTAATACAGAACTACTAAACATTAAGATTACTGCTGTAATTGTTGTTACTAAATTTCTCATAATTTCTAGGTTTTAAAATGAATTATAAACTATTTATTCTATTATTTTTTTATTAACACTTTCAATATCAAAAAAGTACACTACAAAGTTAAGCAGCTAATTCGATACTAAACACAACAATATTTACGGAAATATATCCTATATTAACCTAGTATTCAATATAGTACACTCTTAACGTTAATTTAACACATCAAAACCTCATGCATATTGTGTTTTTACCCTATCTTGTTACAACCAAGTATTAATCATTGAACATTATGAAGCTTATAAAACCTACACTAGAAAAGATTGTACCCGAATTTGGAAGTTCTTTTCATCTCGAAAACTTTACAAAAAACTATAAGAATAAAAACCCTATATGGCATTATCATCCCGAAATCGAGATTGTATATGTAAATGGTGGATCAGGAAAAAGACAAATAGGAAGTCATCTCTCTTACTATAGGAATGGAGCACTCCTATTAATTGGATCAAACGTACCTCATTGTGGTTTTACAGATCAACTTACTGGAAACCGGAGTGAAACAATATTACAAATGCTTCCAGACTTTACGGGTACTACATTTCTTGAACTTCCTGAAATGCGAGGAATTAGTGCGCTATTAATGCGAGCACAAAGAGGGATCGATTTTCACGGCACTGCCAAACAAAAGATTGGAAAATTAATAGAAGATCTTAAATCGTTAAACCCTTTTGAAAAATTATTAGGTATTTTGACGATCTTAAAAACAATGGAGTCTTCCGAAGAATATACCTTACTAAATGCAGAAGGGTTTACGATCGAAACTTCAATGCAAGATAATAATCGAATTAATATCATCTTTAATTTTGTACAAAAAGAATTTACACGGGCGATTACCATAACTGAAATTGCAAATCTAGTGAGTATGAGTATTCCTGGTTTCTGTAGGTATTTCAAAAAGGTTACCAATAAAACATTTGTAGAATTTCTAAACGAATACCGATTAGTACATGCAACAAAGCTTTTACACGAACAACAGATTAGTATTACAGATGTCTGCTTTGAAAGCGGGTTTAGTAATTTTTCTCATTTCAATAAACTATTCAAAAAATTTACTGGAAAAACACCTAGCGCATATCGCAAAGAAATGAATTATAATTTGAGTTCGATATAAATCTTAAAAATGTAATGAAGTACTAACAACTTGATCCTATTATATAATATCAATATTTCCTTTACCTTCTCGTATTAATACTGGGCCATCATTTTGAGTAAGATCAATCACTGTAGAAGGTACATTATCACCATACCCTCCATCAATCACCATGTCGACAAGTCCATTCCATTTTTCTAGGATCAATTCTGGGTCGGTTGTATATTCTATAATTTCGTCTTCATCATGAATAGAAGTAGATACTATAGGAGTACCTAAAGCTTCTACAATAGCTTGACATATTGTATTATCAGGAACCCGTATCCCTATCGTTTTCTTTTTCTTGAATACCGTTGGTAAGTTATTATTACCCGGTAATATAAAGGTATACGGACCAGGTAATGTCCGTTTTAATAATTTAAAAGTACTATTATCGATCTGTTTCACATAATCTGAAAGGTTACTTAAATCTTTACATATAAAGGAGAAGTTCGCTTTTGCTAATTTTACGCCTTTAATACGAGCTATACGCTCCAACGCTCTATTATTTGTAATATCACATCCTAAACCGTATACCGTATCGGTAGGGTAAATAACCAATCCCCCCGCTTTTAAGCAATCTACAACTTTCTGTATTTCGCGTGGATTTGGGTTTTCTGGATATATTTTTATACCTATTGCCATAATTCTTTATCTCCTACTACTATTACTTCTCTATTCTAATACTTTTAGTTTCGCAAAACGAAGTAACAATTTTTTCATCCCTCCAGTTTCAAAATTGATTTCTGCTTTCTTGTCTTGTCCTACGCCTTCAATCTGTAAAACTTTGCCCTTTCCAAATCTCATATGCTCTACCCACATTCCAATACGAACACTCGATGATGCCATGGATTCAGAAGTCGCGTTTGCTTGTTCATTAGTAGCAGGTCTTAATTTTCTTAATTTTCGTAACTGTTCTTCTGTAGGCTTATGTGCTAATGGTGGTGAACCTGTTATTGGTTTTTTAAGTCGTAGTTTGCTTTTATCAACTTCTCCAAAAATATCAGTATCAATCAATGACTTATACCGATAGGTATCTACAGGAGTGATATACTCTAAATATTGCTCATCTATTTCTTCAATAAATCGACTAGGCTCTGCCTCTATTAGTTTTCCCCATCGATATCTGGACTGTGTATACGTAAGGTAGGCTTGCTTTTCTGCACGTGTCAACGCGACATAAAATAATCGCCGTTCTTCCTCTAATTCATTACGGGTATTCATACTCATTCCAGAAGGAAAAAGTTCTTCTTCCATACCTACAATGTAAACATAAGGAAACTCTAATCCCTTTGCCAAATGAATTGTCATTAATGCTACACGATCGTCATCTCCGGTGTCTTGATCCGAATCTGTTGCTAATGCTACATCTTCCAAAAACTCTGCCAACGACCCTGATGTGTCTGCTACATCTTGCTGTCCCTCAACAAAATCTCGAATACCATTTAATAACTCTTCTATATTCTCTATTCGTGCAATCCCCTCTGGAGTACCATCTTTTTTCAGCTCTTGTAATAACCCTGTTTGCTTTGCGACCATTTCTGTAAGTACAAAAGCATCAGAAGTCGTACTTGAGATTTGAAAACTTTTAATCATATTCAAAAAGTTCTCTAACCTCGTTTTTGTGCCACTATTAATTTTCAAGTTGATCGTATCCAAATGTTCGATGACATCAAAAATAGACCGTCCGTAATGATTTGCAGCTACAATTAACTTATCCACCGTAGTTTGTCCAATACCTCTGGCAGGATAATTAATAACCCTTTTTAAGGCTTCTTCATCCTTTGGGTTGATAATCAATCGTAAGTATGATAATACATCTTTAATTTCTTTACGTTGGTAAAAAGATAAACCTCCATAAATCCTGTACTTGATATCCCGTTTTCGCAACGCGTCCTCCATTGCTCTAGATTGAGCATTGGTACGATATAATATTGCAAACTCACCATTACTTAATTGATGTTGCATTTGATTCTCAAAAATAGAACTCGCCACAAAACGTCCTTCATCGGCATCTGTAATCAATCGGTTTACTATAATTTTAGGCCCTGAATCATTGGCCGTCCAAACCACTTTATCGAGTTTGGTTTGATTTTTATCGATTATAGAGTTTGCAGCTTCAACTATATTTTTAGTCGATCTGTAATTTTGTTCTAATCGGTATTGTTGTACATCATCATAATCCCGCTGAAAATTCAAAATATTATTGATATTCGCTCCTCTAAATGCGTAGATACTTTGGGCATCATCCCCAACAACACAAATATTTTGAAATTTATCTGATAATGCTTTTACAATCAGATATTGAGAATGGTTCGTATCCTGATACTCATCTACCAATATATACCTGAACCGATTTTGATACTTTGCCAATACCTCTGGAAAGCGATTTAACAATTCATTTGTTTTTAATAACAAATCATCAAAATCCATTGCTCCAGCCTTAAAACAACGCTCTACATACTCTTGGTAAATTTCACCCAATCGTGGTCGTTTTGCCATGGCATCAGCTTCCATCAACTCTGAGTTTTGAAAATATGCCTTTACTGTAATTAAGCTATTTTTATAAGAAGAAATACGGGAGTACACTTGTTTGTACTTATAGATATCTTTATCCAACGCCATTTCTTTAATAATAGAAGCTATTAAACGTTGTGAATCTTGCGTATCATATATCGTAAAATTAGAAGGATACCCTAGTTTATCCGATTCAAACCGTAAGATTTTTGCAAAGATGGAATGGAAAGTACCCATCCATAAATTTTTGGCTTCAGTACTTCCTACAATATTAGAAATACGCTTTTTCATTTCACGCGCGGCCTTATTGGTAAAGGTCAATGATAAAATATTAAAGGCATCTATACCTTTATGCATCAAATATGCTATTCTATAGGTAAGTACTCTTGTTTTTCCTGAACCTGCGCCTGCAATTACAATCATAGCACCATCCTTTTGAAGGACTGGAGCTCGTTGTGCGTCATTTAATTCTGCTAAATAATTTTCCAAAACTTTCCATTCTTATTAATGAATGGAAATTTAGGCAAAGTATTTTATCTATAATAATGATCTTACTGCTACTTATACACAAATCATTAACTAAATGTGTAATTTTATTTTAAAAAAGTAAGAAAAAACTTACTTTTAAATAATATAATCAAAAAAATATCGCTGAAATGCAGTTTTTATAAGCTAAAATGTATATATTTGTCATAATTACGGTTAAACAGCAATTATATTACTCTTTAATTAATCCAAAAATCTATGACTATGGCCCCAAACATGAACATTCAGATGGTTGAAAAAGAACAAATCAAGTTTTTAACTTTTCCAAAATCAGAAGTATTAAATAAAAAAATTGATCAGGTAAATCGCATTATTGATCTTAGAAGAGCGTTGACCTTAGGCAATTTAGAACATTTAAAAGTGAAAATTATTTTTGCAGATGATCAAGGATTCAAAAAAGTAGAAACCACTGTTTGGGGAATTACAGATCGAGAAGTCATTTTAAAACAATCCACGACCATACCCTTAGAACGCATTGCCAGAATTGCATAATACTATGCAACACTTTTCTTATTATTTCAAAAGTAAATTCATTAAATTTTATTCGTATTCTTTTTTTTAGATATATTTAGCCTTATAATTTAAGGAGTATTATCTGCTCTCCATACACAAGATGAAATGAACAAGAATTTACTTTTTATTTTCTTACTATATAGTTTTGGCTCCTATGCGCAACAAAATATTCAAGAAAGTATTACAGCAATTACTCCTCAAGTCATAAAATGGCGAAGAGATTTTCATCAATATCCCGAACTTTCTAATCGAGAATTCAAAACTGCCAAAAAAATAGCAAAATACCTCCAATCCTTAGGTCTTAAAGTAACCACAAATATTGCACATACAGGAGTAGTTGGTATTCTTGAAGGGGGACAACCTGGTAAAGTAGTGGCGTTGCGTGCAGATATGGATGCCTTACCGATTACTGAAACCACAACACTTTCATTTAAATCTACAGAGAAAACTACTTTTCTTGATCAAGAGGTCGGTATTAGTCATGCTTGTGGTCATGATACTCATATGGCAATACTTATGGGCACTGCTACCGTACTTAGTAAACATAAAGACCAACTAAAAGGGACTGTTAAATTTATTTTTCAACCTGCCGAAGAAGGCGCTCCTCCTGGTGAAGAAGGCGGTGCAAAACTTATGATTAAAGAAGGTGTTTTACAAAATCCTGATGTAGATGCCATATTTGGACTCCATATTAGTGCCTCTACCCCTGTTGGTATGGTAAGATATGCTTCTGGTAGTACTATGGCAGCAGTAGAACGATTTGTTATTAATGTTCAAGGAAAACAAACGCATGGTGCTTCTCCATGGGCCGGTGTTGATCCTATACTCATTTCTGCCAAAATTATTGATGGCTTACAAACCATTATTAGTAGAGAAATGCCCTTAATTCAAGAGGCTGCAGTAATTACCATTGGAAAAATAAATAGTGGTATCCGTTTTAACATTATCCCTAATACCGCAGAAATGATAGGTACCGTGCGTACCCTAGACCCTGAAATGAAAACTTTACTATTAACACGAATGAGAGCCATGGTACCTGCCATTGCTAAAGCCTATGGGGGAACAGCAAGTATTGCCTTTGAAAACAAAACTGCCATTACCTATAATGACCCAAAATTAGTACAACAAATGTTACCCACATTACATCATGTTGCAGGATTAAATAATGTGATCCTTTCTAAAGCAACTACAGGAGGAGAAGACTTCTCTTTTTTTCAAGAAAAAATTCCTGGGTTTTACTTTTTTATTGGCGGAAAATCTCCAACTATAGAAAACCCTAATGCCCACCATACTTCTAATTTTGATATTGATGAAGATGGCATGGCACTAGGTGTTTCCATATTATCTAATCTAGCTATAGATTATTTACAAAAAGAATTTCAATCCATTCCCTCTGGTACAACTCATAATCACATTAAAGATAATTAGTCCACAATATTAGTGCACACAAAATAGCTTTTATGGAAAACGTATTCAACTTTATTCAACAGATGCCTTGGTGGTCATGGGTAATTCTATTCGTACTAATGATCATAATACGAGACGTATTCTTTAATAAGAATCATACCATAAGTCATAATTTTCCAGTTTTAGGACATTTCAGATACCTATTAGAAAGTATCGGGCCTGAAATTAGGCAATATCTAATCGCCAATAACCGCGAAGAACTTCCTTTTAACCGTATTGAACGCGGTTGGGTATATGCGTCCTCCAAAAAAGAAAATAATTATGAAGGGTTTGGAACCGATCGAGATATCCACCAACATCAACATCTCTTCATAAAGAATTGTATGATTCCTTTTCAACTAAGCGATACACATCCTCACCAAAAAGATAAAACATTTTTACCCTGTGCTAAAGTCATGGGCGAATACAACAAGCGAGAAAAGCCATATCGTCCAGCTTCTGTAATTAATGTTTCTGCCATGAGTTTTGGTTCATTATCTGCAAAAGCTATAGCATCCTTAAACATTGGTACCCTTCAGGCCGGTGCTTATCACAATACAGGTGAAGGAGGCTTATCTCCATATCATAGTCATGGTAGCGATGTTATCTTTCATTTTGGAACAGGTTATTTTGGAGTACGATCAGATGATGGTACGTTCTCTATGCAAAAAATGAAAGCATTAGTGCAAGAAAACCCGTTTATAAAAGCTATAGAAATTAAGCTTTCTCAAGGCGCTAAGCCTGGTAAAGGTGGTGTGCTTCCCGGTGCTAAGATTACCCCTGAGATTGCTGGAATAAGAGGTGTTGTTGTTGGAAAAGATGTACTATCCCCTTCTAGCCATACTGCATTTAAAGATATCGCGGGTCTTTTGCAATTTATAGAAGCTATTGCTAACGAAACAGGTTTACCTGTAGGTATTAAAGCTGCTATAGGAAAAACAGAGCAATGGAAACTGTTGGCTGATCTTATGGTACAGACCAATAGTGGACCTGACTTTATTACTATTGATGGTGGTGAAGGAGGAACTGGAGCTGCACCTCCTAGTTTTGCGGATCATGTTTCGCTACCATGGATTCATGGTTTTTCTAAAATCTATACTATTTTTAAAGCACGAAACCTTACGGAACGTATCGTATTTATTGGGAGTGGTAAATTAGGATTTCCAGCAAAAGCTGCTATGGCTTTTGCTATGGGCATAGATTGTATTAATGTGGCTAGAGAAGCCATGATGAGTATTGGATGCATTCAAGCTAAAGTCTGTCATACCAATCGCTGTCCTAGTGGAATTGCCACTCAAAGTAATTGGCTACAAAAAGGAATTCACGTGCCTTTAAAATCGGATCGACTAGCGCAATATTTCAAAACCTTTAGAAAAGAATTGGTAGAGATCACTCACGCTGCTGGATATGAACACCCTTCTCAATTCCAAATGAATGATATCGATATTAATATTGATGATGGATCATTAACTAAAGATTTAGAACACTGTTTTGGCTACAGTAAAGTCTCTGTTCCTCATAAAACTATTGAACAATTAAAAAATTGTGACTATTTAGGAGGTATCTCTAAAAAATATTGATATTTATGCTATTATTTACAACGAGTCAATATCTCCACTTCCAATTAAACACATATAAAACAACACCTATAGTGCTGTGAAACAGTATATTCACAACTAATATGGTGTGTTTTTTCACTTTTCAAAAACCACCTCACTAGCGTGTTTTAGGTAATAAAGATGCTATTCATCGAATAAAAAAACAACTCATCGAAAACCTTGTGATCTATATTCAGTTTTTGGAGTAGTATTCTTTTTCATATCATTAATTTTGTACCTTTAAGAAAACTTTAACTATAATAATTACAAAATTATTTAAATTATGAAAAAGATAGCACTACTTGCTTTCCTATTAGCTTTAGGGACAACCCTTCAAGCACAAGATTTACCGGCAAATCCAGAACCCGGAAAATGTTATGTACGTTGTACTACTCCTGATGTTTATGAAAATCAGACCACTCAAATTCAAATTACACCTGAATATAAAAAACTAAAAACATTCCCTGCTACCTATGAAGTAGTAACGGAAAAGATCCTTGTTAAGGAAGCTTCTAAGAAGTTAAAAGTAATCCCTGCTACTTATAAGACAGAAAAGATTACGTATTTAAAGAAACAAGGTGCTTCTGCTTTAAGAATTACTCCTGCTAAATTTGGAGTAGGATCTGAAAGTCTTGAAATTAAGCCAGCATACGCGCAATGGGAGCTTGGAGCTCCTGCACCAGATTGTGCTTCTGCTAATCCTGATGATTGCCGTTACTGGTGTTACAAAGGATACCCTGCTGAGTTTACAACAGTAGCAACACAAACGCTAGTAAGTGACGCTTCTGTAAGTAAAACAGGTATTGCTGAACAAAACGCTACGTATACTAAAAAAGTAATTGATCAACCTGCTAGAGTTATCGAAGAAGAAATTCCTGCTATATATGATACTGTTAAGAAAACGGTATTAGTAAAAGATGCCTATGCTGAAGAAATAGTTATACCTGCAACTTTTAAAACAGTTTCTAAAGAAGCGTTAACTCAAAAAGGAGGATTAACTACTTGGAGAGAAGTAGAATGTTCTTTAGTAGAATATTCTGCATTACCAATAAACTGGAACGTAGGAAGTGCTACCTTAACTGCTGCTGCTAAAAACATTATCGATACTCGATTAATGCCCGTGATTACTAATAATGCTGGATCTAAAATGGAAATTGCTTCTCATACGGATTCTAGAGGATCTAAGTCTAGCAATAAAGAACTTTCAGATAGAAGAGCACAAGCTGTAGTAACGTACTTAATCTCTAAAGGAGTTAATGATAGTAGATTAGTTGCTAACGGATACGGAGAAAACAGATTAAAAAATAGATGTGCTGATGGTGTATCTTGTACAGAAAGAAACCATGCCGTAAACAGAAGAACTGAATTCAGATTGATTAACAATTAATCACTGATCTTTAGTCTATTTTTGATTGGAAAATAAAAACGGGAGTCTATTTAAAAAAAATAGACTCCCGTTTTGTATTTATACTAATTTTAATTCTCTTTGATTCAAATGAAATAGTAGTAATACCAACTAAACCACTATGGACTAGAAGTCCATAGGTTTTAAATCTGACTAAAGTCAGCAATACGCGTGTTCAGCTTCCGACGCTTGGGAATAGCAGCTTGCCTTTAGCAAAAATTCGCAAAAGCTAACGATAAAAAAATCATTAATCTCAACAGTTTTTAAAAGCTAAAGTGCATCGTTCTAACTATTTCTAAGACCAATAAACATTAAAACGAACCTAATAATTCGTTTACTCAATCGAGTTGAGCAATGCCTATAACGCTTATGATTTCATATTAAAATGAAACCATAGCTAAAGGCTATGCTTGATACTGAATCGAGTTCAGCACAAGCTTTTAGTATTCATCTAAGCATTATATAATTCAAATTAGCTAAGGCTCATTTTAAAATTCATTTGGTAAAAAAACTTATGCTAACTTTAGATTGGTATATAAAATACTGTGCTGCTGTCTATACCTCTTATAATATTGATCCTAAAGAATCTGTGCAGCATGATCTTTTGTTTTCACTTTACTTATCACTTCTGTAATTACACCTTGCTCATCAATTACAAAAGTAGTACGATGAATCCCATCATACTCTTTACCCATAAACTTTTTAGGCCCCCAAACTCCAAAGCCTTCAATTACTTTTTTATCCTCATCTGCCAATAACGGATAAGGCAATTCATATTTATTCTTGAAATTAGATTGTCGTTTCGCACTATCCGCACTAACTCCCAAGATTTCATATCCCTGTTGCTGAAACGTTTGATAATTGTCTTTTAAATTACACGCTTCTGCAGTGCAACCCGGAGTACTCGCTTTTGGATAGAAAAAAACAACCAATTTTTTCCCTATATAGTCTTGTAATGTTATCGTATTTCCATCTTGGTCTACGGCCTTAAAATCAGGAGCTTTATCTCCAACTTGTAATGTTGTCATTATACTATGTTTTTAAAATCTATAATTGACATGAAAATACACTTTTATCTCAAACAATCAATACTAAACTATTTTTTAATACTTTACACGAACTCGAAAAACGTCTAAAAACAGTGATTAATGAACTTCTGTAAAGTCCCGAACGGGCGAATATCTAATGTTTTAACCTTCGTGTCGGAACAAGAGTCAAGATAAAATAGCGTCTTGATTCTTGTAACGAGTGGTCTTATCTCTGATACCCCCAGATTCGTTCATTATTGGAGCACTATAAAGCAATACGCGTGTTCAGCTTCCGACGCTTCGGAATAGCAGCTTTCCTTTAGCAAAAATTAGCAAAAGCTAACGATAAAAAATCATTAATCTCAACAGTTTTTAGAAGCTAAAGCGAGATGCACTAAAGTGCATATTTTCAACTATTTCTGAGACCAATAAAATGATAATGAGCTACATAACACCCATAGAACAATATACTATTAACTCTTATCGGTAATATACATATAGCGTTAAAACAAACGCTATAATACCTATTGAACACGCATCTTTTAGTATTTTAGCCTAAAAAACGATCATGAACAAACAGGAAAAAGTTGACTTTACGATTACAACACTGCAAGAGCTCTATCCTACTATTCCTATTCCACTAGACCATAAAGATCCATATACACTATTAATCGCAGTATTAATGAGTGCACAAAGTACTGATGTGCGCGTAAATAAAATTACCCCCCTCTTATTTGAACGTGCTGATACTCCTCAAGAAATGATCAAATTATCAGTAGAAGAAATTAGAGAAATCATCAAACCTGTAGGATTAAGCCCTATGAAAGCTAAAGGAATCTATGGCCTTTCACATATTCTACTAGACAAACACCAAGGTCAAGTCCCGCAAAGCTTTGAGGCTTTAGAAGCTCTTCCTGCTGTGGGACACAAAACAGCAAGTGTAGTGATGTCTCAAGCTTTTGGTGTTCCTGCTTTTCCTGTAGATACGCATATTCATCGTTTGTTGTATCGATGGGGCTTTACCAATGGTAAAAATGTGACACAGACTGAAAAAGATGCAAAACGGCTATTCCCAAAAGAACTATGGAATGACCTTCATCTTCAAATTATATGGTATGGTCGAGAATACTCACCTGCCCGTGGCTGGAAGCTAGAAAACGATATTATTACCAAAACGATTGGGAGAAAAACAGTATTAGATACTTACGCTAAAAAATAAAAAAACTACTCCAAGACAGCGTCATTGCGGCATCAGAGATAAGACCGCTTCGCTACAAGAAACAAGACACTATTTTATAAGTCTATAAAGGACAAGAAATCTATAATATGCCTTTAAGGGCATTCATCACAACACTATTAAAAGTGCAAAAAAGGGCTTACTCTAGACTAGAGTAAGCCCTTTTAACAAGGATTAATTCAAAAAAGATTCGAATGTGATTTTCTGATATTCGACCACTTTTAATGCTTTTGAATAGTGTAAAAGAAAATCAATTGTTTCCTTTTTTGGTGTCAATTGCTTCTCTTGTTTCGGAGAAGACTTAAAGTAAAATTTTGCCATACTATGCTATTAAAAATATGTTAATTATATCTTAATAACGTACTATAAATCACTTTATTGTATCCCTAAGGTTTTAATTTGTTAAAACAATATTATTTTTATCAATCACTTTTCTCAAATTAATAAGTGCATATCGCATACGACCTAGTGCTGTATTGATGCTCACTCCTGTTTTATCTGAAATTTCTTTAAAACTCATGTCCTTATAGATCCGCATAATAAGAACTTCTTTTTGATCTTCTGGAAGCTCTTGAATCAATCCACGTAAATCTTCTTCAACCTGATCTTTTATAATACGCTTCTCTGCATTCAAATCAGTATCACTAATTACAGAAAAGATACTGAACTCGCCATTATCCTCAAACTTAGGCATACGATTCCCTTTTCTAAAATGGTCAATGACTAAATTATGCGAAATACGGATTACCCATGGTAAAAACTTTCCTTCTTCATTATATTTTCCTTTTTTTAATGTTTTGATCACTTTGATAAAAGTATCCTGAAAGATATCTTCCGTAACATCTTGATCGTAAACTTTGGAATATATAAAACTATAAATACGTTGTTTGTGGCGTGTTATTAATGTAGACAATGCAGCTTCATCTCCATTGATATAATTGCTAACTAGAACGGCATCTGTAATCGTGTAATTTTTCATATCTAATACTTCATTTTAATGCAACAAGCTTGGGGCTCGGGCTATGTTAAACTTGAAAAGTAAAGATATGCTATAGGCAGATTGTTATTAATTACACATTATTATCGATGCAATATAGGAACTATACTTTAAAATCTATAATTTTTTAATAAATTTTTAATAAAAACCTTAAAAAAAGTAACAACTCATTACATCGAAAAAATTAAACAACCCTAGAATATACTAGGTCTTTGAGCCTCTCAATACTTTAAAAATTAATAGTGTAAAAAGATTTCGTGACCATAATTCCATTTTCACTACCTGTTTTACATCACTATATAGATTTCTAATACTCCTAAATTTCATTATTAATCCTTTAGCAGACCATAGGGTAATCCTTATCTTTACACCTTTATACCATAGCTTAATGAAACCAGATATTGCAACCTTAGATCCAAAAAAGAACATCCTTATTAAAGGAGCCAAACTTCATAACCTTAAAAATCTAGATGTTGCAATTCCAAGAAATCAATTGGTGGTCATTACAGGGCTATCTGGATCCGGAAAATCGAGTTTAGCTTTTGATACCTTATATGCAGAAGGCCAGCGACGATATGTAGAAAGTCTATCCTCTTATGCACGACAGTTTTTAGGAAGATTACATAAACCTAAAGTAGATTACATTAAAGGTATTGCACCTGCTATTGCTATTGAACAAAAAGTAAATTCTACCAATCCTAGATCTACAGTAGGAACTACTACCGAAATCTATGACTATTTAAAATTATTGTTTGCTAGAATCGGAAAAACATACTCCCCTATCTCCAATGGATTGGTAAAAAAAGATACCGTTAGCGATGTTATTGAACATATAAAGACGTTCTCTGACGGTGAAAAATTATTACTTCTTGCTCCCATACATATTGAAAAAGGGCGTACTATCGAAGAAAAAATTAAAGTCCTACAGCAACAGGGATATGCTAGGATTAAAATAAATGACACGGTATATCGAATTGATGAAGAAGTAAAAATCTCCAAAAAAGACACCATTCATCTCGTTGTTGACAGAATCATTACGAAACATGATGAAGACTTCTTAAACCGACTAGCTGATGCGGTGAATACTGCATTTTTTGAAGGTAAAGGAATCTGTTTTATTGAAGTGCTTAAGGATCATAAAACACTCGAATTCAGTAATAAATTTGAACTGGACGGCATCACTTTTTTAGAACCCAACCTACATCTTTTTAGTTTTAACAACCCCTATGGAGCATGTCCTAACTGTGAGGGATACGGAGATGTAATTGGTATTGATGAAGATTTAGTAGTGCCCAATACTGCCCTCAGTGTTTTTGAAGGTGCTGTATTTCCTTGGAAAGGAGAGAGTATGAGCTGGTACAAAGACCAATTGGTCAATACCGCATATCAATTTGACTTTCCAATACACAAGCCTTATTATCAACTTTCGTCAAAAGATAAATCCATATTATGGAATGGAAATACCCATTTCACAGGGATTCATAATTTTTTTAAAGATATTGAAGCAAAAGCATATAAAATTCAAAACCGTGTACTCCTATCCCGTTACCGTGGAAAAACAAAATGCACTAGTTGTGAAGGTAAACGCTTGCGCATAGAAGCGAATTATGTAAAAGTTGGAGGAACAACTTTAAGCGATTTAGTCGAGCTGCCTCTTGAAGAATTAGCGCAATTCTTTGCAACCTTAGATTTAAACACTCATGACCAGACTATTGCTAAGCGTATTTTAAAAGAAATCAATAGCAGATTAACATTCCTTAGTAACGTAGGTTTATCTTATCTTACGCTTAATCGAAAATCAAACTCTTTGTCTGGAGGGGAATCCCAACGTATTAATCTAGCAACCTCACTTGGAAGTAGCCTAGTGGGATCGATGTATATATTGGATGAACCGAGTATTGGACTTCACCCTAAAGACACTGAAAAGTTAATTGTTGTATTGAAATCACTGCGAGACTTAGGAAACACTGTAATCGTAGTAGAACATGATGAAGACATTATGAAAGCGGCAGACCAAATCATCGATATTGGTCCAGAAGCAGGTACTCATGGTGGCGAAGTAGTGGCCTATGGGGATTTTAAAACCATCTTAAAAGCCAATTCACTTACCGCAAAATATTTAAATAAAAAACTAACGATACCTACTCCAGAAAAAAGAAGACCATTTTCTTCTTATGTCGAAATAATTGGAGCTAGAGAACATAACCTTACTAACATTGATGTAATCATACCCCTTGGCGTATTTACGGCGGTTACCGGAGTTTCTGGAAGTGGTAAAAGTACATTGATCAAAAAGATTGTTTACCCTGCACTCCTTAAGGCTATAGGAGGGTATGGTGAAAAAGCTGGACAGTTTACGGAATTAAAAGGAAAGTATGATACTGTTAAACATATTGAATTTGTAGATCAAAACCCTATCGGAAGATCTTCTCGATCCAACCCTGTGACCTATATCAAAGCTTATGATGATATCAGAGCTTTATTTGCAAATCAAAATATAGCTAAAGTTAGAAACTATAAATCAAAGCACTTCTCTTTTAATGTAGATGGTGGTCGGTGTGAAACTTGCAAAGGTGAAGGCACTGTTACTATTGAAATGCAATTTATGGCAGATGTGCAATTGCAATGTGAAACCTGTAAAGGAAAACGATTTAAAAAAGAAGTCTTGGAAGTTACCTATGAAGAGAAAAACATCGATGATATTCTTACGATGACTATCGATGATGCTATTCTATTTTTTGAGACTAACAATCAATCCAAAATTAAACGAAAGCTACAACCGCTTCAAGATGTTGGATTGGGCTATGTACAATTGGGGCAAAGTTCCTCTACCTTATCAGGAGGAGAAGCTCAACGTATTAAATTGGCTTCTTTTTTAGTAAAAGGAACGACAAAAGATAAAGCGTTATTTATATTTGATGAACCGACAACGGGGCTACATTTTCATGATATCAAAAAACTACTAGATGCATTTAATGCACTTATTGCTAAAGGGCATTCCATCATTGTTATTGAACATAATATGGATCTTGTAAAATGTGCCGATTATGTAATTGATTTAGGACCTGAAGGGGGTAAAAATGGAGGAAACCTTATTGGGCAGGGAACCCCAGAGGAGATTGCTGCGATTAAAGAGTCTTATACAGGACAGTATCTTAAAGATAAAGTTTAACTTTTATTTAAGAATTATTTATGATTCTTAAAAACGATATTGAAGCTAGAGCCTAAATAACTTGTGTACTATTTCAACACTTTACTGTAGAGAGTTGGCTGTATATATTACCTATTCTACCTCAAAAAACTATAATACGCCTTGCTTTTTTAAGATCGTGAGTCGCTGATTTTCTTGAAGACATACTAAAGATTCCGAAATAGCAACGATTGTTGCTTCCTGCTGTATTGATTTCTCTGATACGGCATTCAATGCTTCCATGTTGTCTATATGCAACATCATAAAGCATACGGCAGTAAAACAAAGTAATCCGATAGGTACTATTATAATTTTCATAACTTTTACAATTTGATTCGTTATTATGACTATACACATATAATACTATTTTATATACATTGAAAAGATCATGCCACAATAGTGTAGAATATGCTATACTCAATTTCGGAGACAAAGTATAGCTTAATTTAAAGCCACTAGTTTCCTTTAAGTTATGAATCAAAGCGAAATGTTAGGATATCTTTTTATTTTCTTAAACTCCATATTAAGAACATTAACAAAATGGTTCTTCATTTACAGACTCCTCTGTATTTGATACTTTATCTATCTTCATATTATCCATATGAATCACTTGAAAACATCCTGCTGTAAAACACAATAATAAAATTGGTATCATAAACTTTCTCATTATAATTTAATTTTAATTAATAAATAGCTGTACTCTTTATGAAAGACAAAGTATACAGTCGTTGATCGCTCTATATCATTAGCGTGTTATAAAATGTATATTAATAACTAACTTGATATTAACTCATTAGTAAACGACAAAAAACAAGAACTACAGCAATATATACTACTGCATAATGACATCCTCATATTGAAAACCTGATTTCATATCAAAAGGCGACAAAATACAAAGTATCCGGTTTAACCGCACACACCCCTGCTGTTTTTCAAGATATCTAGTTGTATTTTAATAGATA
>CALFCI010000070.1 GCA_937951135.1 uncultured Aquimarina sp.
TATATAATCCTATTCTTTTTCTACTATTTATTCGTTATAAAATTAAACAATAGCTACGGCTATTCTTTGATTTTATGCCTCTAACTAGCGAAAAATTTATTAGATTCTAAATACGAAATTATTATTCGCAAATCGTATTATACAATAAGAGTATTGAATTAAAAGAGTTAAAAAGTTGCCCTATTCGTTGCCCTTAGAAACAATAAAACCCTGATAAACAATTGTTTATCAGGGTTTTTAGTACTCAAGGCGGGAATCGAACCCGCACGTCTTGCGACATTGGATTTTGAATCCAACGTGTCTACCAATTCCACCACTTGAGCTTGTGTATTCTAAATTGGATGACAAAATTAATGAAATTATTGTTGCGGGACACTAAATAACTGAAAAATATAATGACTTAGTTATAATAAATTTATAAATTTGCACCTCATTTTCAGAATCCAAGTTTTAATTCATTACTAAACAATAGTTTACTTATGTCGAAGCCCTTTACAGAAGCAAAGTTTTTTGCTTGTAGTCAGAGTACAGAACTTGCTGAGAAAATTGCGGCGCATTATGGTGCTACTTTAGGTAACATAATCACCTCTACATATAGTGATGGTGAGTTTCAACCTTCTTTTGAAGAATCTGTGCGAGGGTCTAGAGTTTTTATTATTGGATCAACGCATCCTAATTCGGATCACCTTATGGAAATGCTATTGATGTTAGATGCTGCAAAAAGAGCATCAGCACGACATATTACCGCAGTGTTACCCTATTATGGTTGGGCACGTCAAGATCGAAAAGATAAACCTAGAGTTCCAATCGCAGCAAAATTAATCGCTAAAATGCTAGAAACAGCAGGAGCGACTAGAATTATAACTATGGATCTGCATGCAGATCAAATCCAAGGATTTTTTGAGAAGCCAGTAGATCACCTTTTTGCTTCCACGATTTTCTTGCCATACTTACAAAAATTAAACTTAGAGAATTTAACTATCGCTTCTCCAGATATGGGAGGATCAAAAAGAGCGTATGCATATTCAAAAGCATTAACTAGCGATGTAGTGATTTGTTATAAGCAACGTGCCAAAGCCAATGTGATTTCACACATGGAACTTATTGGTGATGTAACAGGAAAAAACGTAGTACTTGTAGATGATATGGTGGATACGGCAGGAACATTGACAAAAGCCGCAGATCTTATGATTGAACGTGGTGCGTTAAGCGTACGTGCAATATGTACACACCCGATCTTGTCAGGTACCGCATATGAAAGAATCGAAAATTCTAAATTAGAAGAACTCATTGTAACAGACTCTATTCCATTAAAACAAGAAAGCAAGAAGATAAAAGTAGTTTCTTGTGCTCAATTGTTTGCCAGTGTGATGACTAAAGTGCATCATAATAAGTCTATCAGTTCTGAATTCGTAATGTAATTTAATACTTAATATATATATCAAATGAAATCATTAACAATCAATGCATCTCAAAGAGAAAGCGTAGGCAAGAAAGCAACAAAAGCCTTACGTAATGCTGGACAGGTTCCTTGTGTTATTTATGGTGGAGACACTATTGTACACTTTGCAGCACCAGAAATTGCTTTTAAAAATTTAGTGTATACTCCAGAAGTTCATACCGTGGAAATTGCATTAGATAATGGCAAAAAGTTAAATGCTATCCTTCAGGATATTCAATTTCATCCTGTAACCGATAGAATTTTACATATTGATTTTATCGAAATTTTTGATGACAAGCCAATCACAATGGAGATTCCTTTTGAAACTTCAGGAGCGGCAAAAGGAGTCCTTAATGGAGGTGTGCTACGTTTTAACTTACGTCGTATCAAAGTAAAAGGATTAGCCGCTGCGTTACCAGACGTAATTGTTGGAGACATCACAGAACTTAAAATCGGAAACAAATTATATGTTACTGATTTAGCTAGTGATGGATTTACAATCTTACATTCAGAAAACACAGTAGTATGTCAAGTGAGAACTTCTCGTAATGTTGTTGAAGATGAAGAAGAAGGAGCAGAAGAAGGAGCAGAAGCTGCAGAAGCTGCGGAAGCACCAGCAGAAGCATAAACAATCACTGTTTTAGAATTCAAAAAGCATTCTGTTTCTTAGATTCAGAATGCTTTTTTATTTTTGTGTAGATTTACAATACACAACCTATGTTTTCTTTCTTAAAAAAAATACTAAAAACAGCTCCTAATACAAAAACAAAAGAAACACAGATGAAAAAATTTCTTATTGTTGGTTTGGGTAACATCGGACCAAAGTATGACGATACACGTCATAATATTGGTTTTAAAATTTTGGATGCTTTTGCTAAAGAAGAAGGAATTTCTTTTGAAACGCAAAAGTTAGGCGATATTGCAAAACACCGATATAAAGGCAAAAATATCGTATTGCTGAAACCGAGTACTTATATGAATCTTAGTGGGAAAGCGGTAAAGTATTGGTTAATTAAAGAAAAAATACCCATAGAACATTTATTAGTCATTACGGATGATTTAAACCTTTCTTTTGGGACTATCCGATTAAAAGTAAAAGGCAGTGCAGGAGGACATAACGGGCTTAAAGACATACAAGCACAATTAAATACTACGGTCTATAATCGATTCCGATTTGGAGTAGGCGCCGAATTTAGTAAAGGGAGACAGGTAGATTATGTACTCGGAGAATGGAATGCTGAAGAAGAAAAAGCGTTGCCTGAGCGATTAGATCTTAGTGTGCAACTTATCAAATCTTTTGCTGCAGCTGGTTTGGCAAATACTATGAACCTGTTTAATGGTAAATAATGAGGTGGTATCCAAAAACATTTTCTTAATTTTACAACTCAAAACTACTTGTGTTGAAACGCTATACAAATGCTAGTACATATACGCATCCTAAAGCTTCAGTGATTACCATTGGAACTTTTGATGGAGTGCATATTGGTCATAAAAAAATTATAGAACGTCTTGTCGTAGCTGCTCAAGAAAAGGGATTGACAGCGGTATTACTTACCTTTTTTCCGCATCCTAGAATGGTATTGCAAAAAGATACGGATATCAAACTGATCAATACCATAGAAGAACGCATTCAAATTTTAGAAAAAACAGGACTTCATAGTTTAGTTATCCATCCATTTACAATGGAATTTTCTCGATTAAGTGCTAAAGATTATGTGCAACAAATGCTTGTAGATGATTTGAATGCAGCTCATGTGATTATAGGATACGATCATCGATTTGGTCGTAATCGAAATGCCGACATCACCGATTTAATTGAATATGGGGAGCAACACGATTTTACGGTAGAACAAATTACAAAACAAGATATTGAGGATGTTGCGATTAGTTCTACAAAAATACGGAAAGCTTTATTTGAAGGTGATATTCAAAAAGCCAACACTTATTTAGGGTACCCGTTTATGCTTACGGGGACTGTAATTCATGGGAAAGCATTAGGTAGAACATTAAATTATCCCACTGCCAACTTACATATTAAAGAAGACTATAAACTGATTCCCAAAAAAGGAGTGTATGTAGTACAATCAACAATCAATGGCATACTGCACTATGGTATGATGAATATTGGAGATAATCCTACTGTAGCCGGAAAAACAACTACAATTGAAGCTCATTTTTTTGATGTAACATTCGATCTGTATGATCAAAATATTCAAATCGAATTGTTAACTCGAATACGAGATGAGGAAAAATTTGATTCTATAGCGGTGCTAAAAGATGCAATGCAGCGTGATGAAGCTTTTTCTAGACAATTTATAACTACATTATCATGATCAATAGATGGTTGTTTACAAAAATAGACAACAGCGCTTTACTTGTATTTAGAGTAATTTTTGGGTTTTTAATTGCTGCTGAAGCCATTGGAGCCATTTTTACAGGATGGATCGAGAAAACATTAATCGAACCTCAGTTTACTTTTACATTTATCGGTTTTGAATTTTTACAGCCCCTACCAGGTAATGGGATGTATTGGTATTATGCTTTTATGGGCATATTAGGGCTATTAGTGATGGTGGGCTATAAATATCGGTGGAGTATGACAGGGTACACCGTGTTATGGGCAGGGGTATATTATATGCAAAAAACATCATATAATAATCATTATTACTTACTGCTATTACTTTGTATTTTTATGATTCTTTTACCGGCGCATCGCTACTTCTCTATAGATGCACGGCAGCATCCTAAAATAGAGCAAATAAGCATGCCTAGATGGTGTAGTCTTGTGATTATTGTGCAGCTGTGGATTGTATATACTTACGCGTCTATAGCAAAGCTTTATCCGGATTGGTTAGATGCCACAGTAGCCAAAAATTTAATGGCAAGTAAAGCAGATTATCCGATTATAGGTGCTTGGTTACAATACCATTGGACACATGTCACTATAGCCTATACGGGTATTTTTTTTGATCTTCTCATCATTCCTTTGTTACTCTATAAGAGAACACGTTTTTATGCCTTTTTTATCAGTATCTTTTTTCACCTGTTCAATTCGATTGTATTTCAAATTGGAATATTTCCGTACTTATCTTTAGCATTCAGTGTATTCTTTTTTAACACAACGACAATCCATACGATATTTCTGAAAAAGAAAACGTACTATGCTAATGCTGAGGTTAGTATTCCTTCCTATAAAAAGTGGTTGTTAGGGTTTCTAATCATTTGGTTCAGTATCCAAGTTGCATTGCCAGTGCGGCATTGGTTGATCCCAGGGGATGTGTTATGGACCGAAGAAGGCCATAAGCTAAGTTGGCGAATGATGTTGCGTTCTAGAGGTGGGTATACGAACTTTTATATTGTGGATCAACAAGACCCTGATAAAAAACGAATCAAAGTAGATAAAAGTCAATACTTATCGGCAAAGCAATTGCGTACTATCGCTACCAAACCTGATGCGATGTGGCAATTTGCACAGCATCTTAAAAAAGAATATACAGCGCAAGGAAAAAATATATCGGTATACGTGAGTAGTAAAGTCTCTATAAATCGAAAACCAGCCAAAACATTTATCGATCCAAAGGTAGACTTAGCAAATGTCACTTGGAATTATTTTACAACAAACCCATGGATTGTTAAATATGATGAGTAGAATTCCTACTTTTGTTATACATTTGTCAGGCAAATACTGAAATTAATACACAACAGCATTCCCATTTCTAAGTAAATGGTATAAAAAATAGACTCCATGTTAGTAGTACACCAAATTATAGCAAATAAAGAAGCGTATAGTAAAGCATTAGCAAAGCGAAATGTTGACAGTGCTATTTTAGACCATGTTATTTCTCTTGATGAACAACGAAAAGTAACGCAGGCTACTCTAGACAATACGCTTGCAGATGCCAATAAACTTTCTAAAGATATTGGTGTGTTGTTTAAAAATGGTGAACAACAGAAAGCTGCAATTCTTAAAGAAAAAACGGCACAACTTAAAGAAAATTCAAAAGCTTTAGCTACGCAGTTAGCAACAATACAAGAGGAGTTACAACAAGTGTTATACACCATTCCTAACATCCCAGATGATAGTGTTCCAAAGGGTCAAAGTGATGCTGATAATGAGGAAATATTTGCCGAAGGTGAGATTCCTGTACTTGCAGAAGGCGCATTACCACATTGGGAGTTGGCAAAAAAATATGATATTATTGATTTTGAACTGGGTGTAAAGATTGCCGGAGCTGGATTTCCTGTGTATAAAGGTAAAGGGGCGCGATTACAACGTGCATTAATCAATTATTTTTTAGATAAGAATACTGCAGCAGGATATACTGAATATCAAGTTCCACATCTGGTTAACGAAACTTCTGGATATGGTACTGGGCAATTACCAGATAAAGAAGGACAAATGTATCATGCAACTCAGGATGACTTATACCTGATCCCAACAGCAGAAGTTCCTGTTACGAATATGTTTAGGGATGAATTGGTGACAGAAAAACAATTACCGATGTGTTGTACAGCATATACGCCTTGTTTTAGAAGAGAAGCAGGTTCTTATGGTGCAGATGTACGTGGACTTAACCGATTGCATCAATTTGATAAGGTAGAGATTGTACGTGTCGAAAAACCAGAGAACTCATATCCGGCATTAGAGGGTATGGTGGACCATGTAAAAGATATTTTACGCGAATTGGAATTGCCATATCGTGTACTTCGTCTTTGTGCTGGAGATCTTGGATTTACAGCCGCATTAACCTATGACTTTGAAGTGTTTTCTACGGCACAAGACCGATGGTTAGAGATCAGTTCGGTATCTAATTTTGAATCGTATCAAGCCAATCGATTAAAGTTACGTTATAAAGATAGTGCTGGAAAAAATCAACTAGCACACACCTTAAATGGAAGTGCACTAGCATTGCCTAGAGTATTGGCTGGGATTCTAGAAAACTATCAAACCCCTAAAGGTATTAAAATGCCAGAAGCATTAGTGTCGTATTGTGGATTTGAATGGATTGATTAATTTTCCTTAATTCATAGTGGAACATTGTTTTATACCATTTTATATTTGAATTCATCCAATTAAAATGCGACTTTTGAATGTCTATTTCAGTATAAAAAATAACCGTAGTTTAGGCTATGCTGATTTTTTATATTTCATATACATCTAAAACTCATCATTTTTCTTTTGAGCAAATTCAAACATAAAATGGTATTAGACCCCTCGTTTCACTAAAGCATAATAATCATCTTCTAATGGTAAGTATCCTTGATTGTATACAAAATAATACACCTTGCCTGCTTTTGTAGTATACGTACTTGTAAAGTGATCAAAATCAAAACCTTTAGCAGTAAGTCTATATTTATCGATTCTTATTTTCTCTTTAGGGTTTAACTCATCCAGAATTCTATAATTTTTTCGAAGTCGATTATTAATATTTCGGATCAAGTTTTTATGATCTTTATTAAGTTGATTATTATAGGTGTTCCTGCACGAATCACTACAAAATACTTTGTCAATACGACCTATGATGTTATCCCCACATTCGGGACATTTCTTTTTCATAAAAACTATTATATTAGTTTTTAAATGTAATTAATTAAGGGAATTTTTCCAAATTAATTGACTATGAATTTTGTGTACTACTATTTCTGATTTAATCGTGGCCTATCAATTAGGAGTATAAAATAGCGTCTTGGTTCTTGTAGTGGAGCGGCCTTATCTCGGATACCCCGATGGCGCTGCCTCGGGGTAGTTCATTCATATTTTATAGTGCATCTAAAATATCTTGAGCAATTCGATAGATGTTTGCATGTGCTTCAATGATAGTCTTGATGTCTGGAGAGTATCCGCCGCCCATACTGCAGACTACAGGGGTTTTGAATTGTTTGCAAGTTTGCAATACAAAGCGATCTCTTTCGGCACATCCGGATAATGTACAGGCTAATTTTCCTAACTTATCTGTAGCCAAAATGTCGACTCCCGATAGGTAAAAGATGACATCTGGTTGCACAGTAGTAATGAGTTCTGGTAATCTTTCTTTAAGCAGTTGCAAATAGGTGTCGTCTGTCGTGTCATTAGGCAGTGCAATGTCCAAATCTGAATGTTCTTTAGTAAACGGATAATTACCTGCGCCATGCATAGAAAACGTAAATACAGCGCTGTCATTTTGAAAAATTTCAGCAGTACCATTGCCTTGATGGACATCTAGGTCTACGATCATAATCTTTTTAGCTAATCCTTGTGTTTGTAAATACCGTGCGGCAATTGCTTGGTCATTAAGCAAACAAAAAGCTTCTCCATGCCCCGTAAATGCATGATGGGTTCCTCCAGCAATATTCATTGCAATACCATACTGTAAAGCATACTCGGCAGCTTGAATAGTGCCTTGTGCAATGATCAGTTCTCTTTGTACTAAAGTTTCGGATAATGGAAATCCTGTTTTTCGTATCGCTTTAGGCGATAAAGAAAGGGATAGTAATGCATCGACATACGTCGATGTATGTACTGCTATTACATGTTTAATATTTGGAAGTGTCGGCTGGAAAAAATTTTCTTCAGTACAGGTGCCTTCATATCGCAACTGTTCTGGCAATAGTTCATATTTGAGCATCGGAAAACGATGCCCTTCAGGTAATGGGTGCTTGTATATCGGGTGATAGGCAATTTTGAGCATTAGTATGGATTCTATTTTTCGCCTGTATCTAGTTTTGAAACAGATCCAAGTTTTTCCCCGAGCGCAGTCGAGGGACGGTATTTATGATGTGTAGCGTTTCTGCATTCTGCCAAGAGTTGAATCCTATCATAGTCTCCTTTAATTAAAGCTTCTTTTTTCTTTCTACTCCAACCTTTTAATTTTTTTTCATAAAACAACGCTTGCTTAGCAGATGCGAACTCTTGTGAGAATTCTAGAGTTACGGGTCTTCTCTTAAAAGTATATGCTTGCTTATATTTCCCAAATCGATGTTCCATCAATCTTCGTTCTATATCAGAAGTGAATCCAGTGTATAAAGAATTGTCTGAACACCTTAGGATATATACATAGTAGAATTTCATGTGGCTTAGGGTTTTATAATTGGCTACTCTTCGTCTGCGCTCAGAGGGGTTTTCGTCTGCGCTCAGAGGGGTCTTCGACTGCGCTCAGAAAAACAGATTCTAATATAGAAATAATTCCCTAAATATATGCTATTATTTTCAACTAATCACCTCGCCTGCATTTACGTCTGCTTCATCTGGATTTATAAATACTAATTTTCCTTCTGGAGTTTCACTCATTAGGATCATTCCTTCGCTTTCTACACCACGCAGTGCTCTAGGGGCTAGATTTACCAATACCGTTACTTTTTTGCCTACGATTTCTTCTGGAGTGAAGTGTTCTGCAATACCTGATACAATCGTACGTACATTGATACCGGTATCTACTTTGAGTACCAATAGCTTTTTTGCTTTTGGCATTTTCGCTGCTTCGACAATGGTACCTACTCTAAGGTCTAGTTTTGTGAAATCATCAAAAGTAGCAATTTCTTTTTGAGGTGTGATTACTTTATTCTCTGCTTCATTTGCTTTTTTAGTCGCTTCTAGTTTTTCGAGTTGCTTTTGAATTTCGGCATCTTCAATTTTAGCAAAAAGCAATGTCGCTTCTCCAATTTGATGTCCTGGTTTGATCTCGACTTCGCTCGATCCGACTTCGCTCGATCCGACTTCGTTCGATGTTAGTGCTAGCATATTTTTCAATTTAGCACTCGTAAACGGTAAAAAAGGCTCAGATAAAGGAATTAAGGCAGCCGCGATTTGTAAAGCTACATACATAATCGTTTTGGTACGCTCCTCATCAGTCTTAATCGTTTTCCAAGGTTCTGCATCTGCAAGGTATTTATTACCCAATCTGGCAACATTCATCAGCTCTTGACTTGCTTCTCTAAATCGGTAGCGTTCTATTGAACTTGCGATTACCGATGGATAAGCACGCAATGTTTCTAGTGTTTTTTGATCGACTTCAGAGAATGCTCCTGGTGTTGGAATAACTCCGTTATAATACTTGTTGGTCAATACTACAGCACGGTTAATAAAGTTCCCAAAAATGGCAACTAATTCATTGTTATTTCGGGCTTGAAAATCTTTCCAAGTAAAGTCATTGTCTTTTGTCTCTGGAGCATTGGCGGTTAATGCATACCGCAATACGTCCTGCTGTTGTGGAAATTCCTCTAAGTATTCATGTAACCATACTGCCCAATTTTTGGACGTAGAAAGTTTATTTCCTTCTAAATTCAAAAACTCGTTTGCAGGGACATTCTCCGGTAAAATATAGCTTCCTTCTGCCTTTAGCATGCTTGGAAAAATAATTCCGTGAAATACGATATTATCTTTACCTATAAAATGGACTAATTTTGTGTCTTTACTTTTCCAATACGGCTCCCAATCTTTTCCTTCTCTAGCCGCCCACTCTTTTGTTGAAGAGATATAACCAATAGGAGCATCAAACCATACGTATAAAACTTTTCCTTCTGCACCTGGTACTGGTACCGGAATACCCCAATCCAAATCCCGAGTTACGGCACGTGCTCGTAATCCGTCATCAATCCAAGATTTAATTTGACCATATACATTAGGTTTCCAATCTTTTTTATGTCCTTCTAATACCCATTCTTTTAGGAAGTCTTCATATTGATCTAAAGGTAAAAACCAATGCTTGGTTTCTTTTAAGACTGGTTCTGCACCAGAAATTGTAGATTTAGGGTGAATCAATTCGGTGGCACTTAGTGTACTTCCACATTTTTCACACTGATCTCCATACGCTTCTTCATGGTTGCATTTTGGACAGGTACCGATAACAAATCTGTCGGCAAGAAATTGCTGTGCTTCTGGATCGTATAGTTGCGCTGTCGTTTCTTCTATAAATTTATCTTCTTTATAGAGCTTTTTGAAAAAATCAGAAGCTGTTTCATGATGAATTTTAGCAGAAGTTCTGGAGTAATTGTCAAAAGAGATTCCAAAATCAGCAAAAGACTGTTTGATGATCGCATGATACTTATCAATGATTACTTGAGGAGATACCCCCTCTTTTTTAGCACGCATAGGTATTGCTGCACCATGTTCATCACTACCGCATATAAATGCTACATCTTTTCCGATACCGCGTAGGTATCTAGAATAAATATCTGCGGGAACATATACACCTGCCAAATGACCAATATGAATAGGTCCATTTGTATAAGGCAATGCTGCAGTAATCGTATATCTCTTTGGTGTGCTCATAATCAATATAAAAAATAAGGCACAAAGGTACTAAACCAATTCTGAATAAAGACGCAAGATTTTGCGTCTCTTTCATAGAAACACAATATTTTGTGTTTATTATGAAATTATTAACGACTTACTATAATTGCCAATATTGGATTGAATTTGATATACATATTGCCCTGTACTTAGTGTTGTATTAGCAGCTTGTCGGATATCAATCACATGGTTGCCCCGATTTAACATCTCATTGCTTAACGTTGCTATTTTTTGACCAATAATATTATACAAACAGATGTCTACATGGGTCATGCTTGGTGTGTTAATATTAAGGAACGGTTGATTATTTTCGTCATAGGTCACTACATGTGCAATTTCTTCACCATTATTTTGTAAAGAGCCACCACCGGTACAATTAAATCCTAAATCAAGAGATTCCATAGGCTCTCCAAGTATAGCGGTTTGTATCACTTCTTCATCAACACACATCCAATCCCGCATTACGGTAGCGTATACTTGTCTAAAATCATTAGTATTGGTTACATTACCTCCACGAGTTAAGGTATTGAGATCAGGGTGCTCTCCAACAAAGCCATTGCCTTGTAATCCTGTTCCGAAAAATAGCATAGGTGCAGCAGTACCATGATCGGTACCTTCAGATCCATTTTCATTAAATCGCCGACCAAATTCTGAGATGGTCATTGTTAGTACTTTATCATCCCATCCCGCTGCAGTAAGATCTGCATAGAAGGTGCTTACCGCTTCAGAAAAAGATCTAAATAGCTCATCATGTCGCTGTACTTGATTACTATGCGTATCAAAACCACCTAGGGTAACCATGTATACTCGAGTCCCTAGGTTTCCTTTAATCAAACGTGAAATAATATTAAACTGTCTTCCCAAACTATCATCTAGGTAGGTCCCAAAATCGGTAGATCGTGCATAAGCCGAACTAATTTCATCGGAATAGTTAAAGGTAGTATTGGTCATTTCTCTCATAAATCGTACCCGATCACCATAGGTACAGTCTGGTAACATATCTAGATTGTATGAGGTGCCATCTTCTGCAATTTGTAATAATCGCTCTGGGTTAGATACTGCAAAAGAGAAATCATTTCCAGGACCTCTAAAAATTAAATTTCCAACACTTCCAATTTGTATGGAAGGTGGGCAGGCAGGCGGATTCATTGCGTAATCTGGATAAATATCTTGAAAATAACGTCCCATAAATCCAGATCGGGTTCTAAAATTATCGGGGTCTGTATTCGCCCAAATATCGGAACCTTGAAAATGAGATAAAGATGGATTCTCATATCCCACACCATGTACGACTTTCATTTGTCCATCACCCCATAAATTTTCCAATTTATTTAATGATTTTGGCATTGCAAATTGATCTTGTTCTAGATTGATGAACTCACTAGGAGGGATTTTAATAATAGGCCGTGCATTTGCATATACATCATAATCATATACAGGAATAATCGTGTTAAACCCATCATTACCGCCACTAAATCTACAAATGATTAAAATATTATCATTCTCACCATCGCTTAATGCAGCAGATAATGGAGAAGGTTGTGATACGGATAGTGCTGTATTGGCAAATAGCATAGAGCCTCCGCCTACTAGCCCTAAGGCCTGTAGGAAAGACCTTCGGTTCCATTCTCTGTGTTCTTTTGTGTTACAGCTCCCAGCTTCTTTTGCTGTCTTTTTTTGTGAATTTATATTGGAATTTGAATGTGTATCAGACATAGGGCTATTATTTAAGTTGAAATTCAGGGATTTCTGCGATATAATCAAGGAGCCCTATGAATTGGTTTGCTAATTCTGGAGAACTTAAGTCCCACATAAATGGAGCCACTGCTGTGGGTTCAAAATATTCTATGGGTACATTTCCTTGAAAAACACCAACAGCTTCGTTAAAAAGTATAGGATCAGTTAACCCTCGACTAAAAAAATGATTGGTAATCGTACGTACTACTAGTACTACATCTCGAGTGCTTGTGGTGAGTACTCCATCACCAAGCTCATCTATAGGCAACCCTATAATGCAATTGCTAAACTGTGTTGGGTTTTCGGCTGCAGCATTTAAAATAAAACGAATACTTTCCCATCGCCCTAACAATAAACTAGGACTGATCCAAAATTCACCCCCTGGCCATCCTGCAACGTCAAGAGGGTCTAGTAAATCTTGCTGCAACATTCGTGTTGAGCTTTGAACAAAATCTGGGAAATCTATTGAAGTCGGTAAGGAAAGCCCAGATTCATTATAAAAATTAACGATTAAATCTATGGGGCTTTTAATAATAACTCCAATAGCTTCTTGATCAAAGAAGTGTTGACTTTTAAATAATTGTCGTAATACTGGTGCCACATTAAAATCATTCGCAATAAAAGTTTGCGCCATTTCATTAATAATTCCAGCAACGAAAGCACCTTCACAATTTGCACTTACAAAGTATGCGTATAATTTTGAGCAAATAAACTGTGCTATTAAATCTCCGCGTTGTGCAAAAAGATTATCGATTACTCCTTGATGGTCAAAAGCCGCAGTTTGTCCAAAAATAGTTTTAGTACCACTATCATATCGACTTGCATTAAAAGTAATAGGCATACCTGGTACATCACGGTTACGTTCTGTCCATCCTGTTAAAGCCTTCGCCGTTTCTATAATATCAGTTTCCGTATATCCATTATTTACACCTAATGTGAATAGTTCATACAACTCACGTGCGTAATTTTCATTAGGTCGATTTCGAGTACTTCGATCTCCATCAAGATAAACCAGCATAGGAGTCGAGATTCCCATTTGATATATGAACTCTTTAAAATTGAGATTATCCGCCGGGTTACCACCCATAGCGTATTGTTGTAACAAGAAGTAATATTGATTTTGATAGGCAGGGCTTCCAATAACATCATCTTCTGTTACCAAATGATTACTCCAAAACAGGGTCATACGATCTCGAAGACCACTATTGCTCGCCGTATTGTTGTTGTTTATCTGATCTAGAACCATTTGTTTTTTTCCTTCAGTACGAAGGAAACCCGCACCCATACCTTCCGGTTGAGCTTCAAAAATAGCTTCAGTCCAAGTGCTCCAGGCTAATGGTGGGGATGGTAATAATGCAAGTGCATTGTCTACTAATTGATCTACTGTGGTATTGGGGCCAGAACTTAAACCATCGATCACTTGACTTTTAGTTGCTCCAAATGCTGCTCGACGATATAAATGCTTTATTCTGCTAACATTCCAAGGGTTTTCGGTGCTAGGAACATAAGGGTCTAAAGAAGATTCATTACAATTAATTTCAGACATTATGGGTGTGTTTGGTTTATTGTTGTTTTTAATAGTTGGGGTGTTTAAAGCACCGTTATCAACTATTGGGGCTCAAGACATTAAACAGTAATGTCTTAATATATGGATCAAGCTTAGTTTAAGCTAGTGTTGCTTCGTTATGCCAAAAGAACATCAAAATTTATTTGATGTTTTGTGATTTTATGTTTTCGTACAAAGAAAATCATCAGTATAAATATAAGATCTTATCGGTTATATACCCTATCCTTTACAAGTATATTTTTACAAAAAAAGAGTAAAATTGAATATTCATTACCCATACTAACGAAAATCTTTGTTACTTAGTATCTGTAGTATTAAAATATGAACACGATTCTTCCACCATATCTTAGTAAAGGCGATACCGTAGCTATCATTTCTACAGCTCGAAAAATTACTGCGCAAGAAATTCACAGCGCTGTGTTAGAAATGGAAGCTTGGGGACTTGTTGTGGTTTTGGGAGCAACCATTGGTCTTTCTGAAGACCAGTATGCGGGTACTGATGCCCAACGCGTAGCAGATTTTCAGCAAATGTTAGATCGACCAGATGTGAAAGCCATTTGGTGTGCAAGAGGCGGGTATGGGACGGTTCGAATTATTGATAGTATTGATTTTTCCAAATTCCGAAAACGGCCTAAGTGGATCATAGGATACTCGGATATTACGGTGCTGCATGCGCATATTCATCAGTTTCATATTGCGACATTACATGCCGCTATGCCTATAGATTTTCATAAAGGGACTACTGTTGCTAAAGTAACATTACGCAAAGCAATTTTTGGAACGCATATCGATGCCTATACTGTTCCAACAACACCTCATTGTAAAAAAGGAGTGTGCACGGGAAAACTTATCGGAGGAAATTTGTCGATACTATATTCCTTATGTGGTTCCCCATCTAGCATAGATACTAGCGGTGCCATTCTATGTATTGAAGATCTGGATGAATATTTATATCATTTAGACCGGATGTTGCAAAATTTAAAGCGAAATGGCTATTTTGATGGACTAGCAGGCTTGATTGTGGGTGGAATGACGAAAATGCATGATAATGCTGTCTCCTATGGAAAATGTGCAGAAGAAATTATTTTAGATGCGGTTAAAGAGTATGATTTTCCTGTAGCTTTTAATTTTCCAATGGGGCATGTTGAAGATAATCGCGCATTAATTTTTGGAGCTGAGGTTGTATTAGATGTACAACAAGACCTCGTACAGTTTCATCACGTATACTAATACTATGGCAGAGCATAACGCATTAGGAAAAGAAGGAGAACAATTGGCGGCTACCTTTTTGACGCAAAAAGGATATGAAATTCTAGAAAAAAATTATAGATATTTAAAAGCAGAAGTTGATCTTATTGTAAAAAAAGAAGGTTTCATTGTCGCTGTTGAAGTGAAAACACGAAGTACTCCTGAATTTGGAAATCCTCAAGATTTTGTGAAACCGAAACAAGTGCAGCGGTTAGTACAAGCAATGAACAATTATGTCATTAAGAATGATCTTGACTTAGAAGTGCGTTTTGATATTATTGCGATCATTAAAAATAAACGGGGAACTCAAATCGAACACCTAGAAGATGCCTTTTATCATTTCTAAGCTAAGAGGAATAAGCCAATCATTTTTAAAATACCTATACGTTTCCAGAATAATGATAGGTATCTGGTCTTGGGTTTCAGGTTTCGGTCGTTAACACAGTATACCTTATCCTATGTCCTGATGTTTAATACGATTTATAAATATAAAATTCACATCGACATATAGCCACACTTTTTTGTGAGACATAAAAATAACGCTAAGACGTACAGGAGATTATATATATTCTTCTCTCCATCTTAGCGTAAGCGTACATCTTTTTTTCTAATACTCTTTTATTCTATTTATACTTGAGCTACATTATGCACATGCACATCACGCTGTGGATAGGGAATAGAAATGTTAGCTTCATCCAATGCATTTTTAGCATTTTCTAAGGCTTCAAAATAAACATCCCAATAATCAGCTACAGTAGCAAAAGGACGTACTACAAGGTTAACTGCGTTATCTCCTAATTCACTAACGGCAACGGTAGGAGCAGGGTCTTTTAATACTTTTGGGTTATTGACTAAAGTTTGTAAGATCACATCTTTTGCTTTTTTAATATCATCGCCATAACCAATACCAATGTTAAGATCAACCCTTAGTTTTCCTTCGGTTGTATAATTGATAATGTTTCCATTAGATAATGTGCCATTAGGAATAATAGCCTCCTTATTATCGGGGGTTGTTAATTTGGTAGTGAAAATCTCAATTTCTTTAACTACACCTATAACATCTTGCCCTTCAATAAGATCACCAATTTTGAAGGGTTTAAAAACCATAATTAAAACACCGCCAGCAAAATTAGCTAGAGATCCTTGTAAAGCAAGCCCTACAGCTAGACCAGCCGCAGCTAAGATAGCCGCAAAAGAAGTGGTTTCTACACCTACGGTTCCTAATACCGCAAGAATAAGTGCTATTTTTAATCCCCAACCCAAAAGGTTCGTTAAAAATTTTTGTAAGCTTTCATCATAATTTTTTGCTGCCATTAATTTTTGAATCGTTTTCATTAGTTTTTTGATAATCCAAGAACCAATGATCCAAATTAAAATAGCACCAATAACTTTAGGCCCAAAATCCATAATGAAAGTAATCCCTTGATCTATAATTTTTTGAATATCCATGTGAGTATAATTTTGTGTTTATGATATGATAAACGTCAAAAGTAGAACTTTATTTGTAAACTTGAGTTTAACCTAAGAAAATCACGTCAAATCGAGTGATTTTTAGAAATGAAATGGAGAAAAATTGTATCGAGATTAGCTTTTATTGAAAAAATTGTTTGTTATCGATATCCCTTTCTGCAAAGGGGCAAGTTGTTTTTTGTCTTTACAAGTAAAAAAAATATTCGAATCTCTGTCTAACTGATCCCTGAAACCCGACACCTGATACCTGAAAATCAGTATAGATATGGTGTAGCTGTAAATTAAGTTTCGATAAAGGTTGTATTTAAGAGGAAGTCATAATATCTTCGTGTTTTGAGAGTTACCCTTACTACATGCCAAAACAAAAACAATTAAAATACGATAAAGCCTATCTTAGAATTGCCCGCGAATGGGGTAAACTGTCACATTGTGACCGTAAGAAAGTAGGTGCCCTTATAGTGAAAGACAGAATGATTATTTCTGATGGATTTAATGGTACCCCTACAGGTTTTGAGAATCCTTGTGAAGATGAAGAGGGATATACAAAGTGGTACGTGCTTCATGCAGAGGCAAATGCAATTTCAAAAGTAGCTTCTTCTACGCAATCTTGTAACGGCGCAACATTATACATAACACTATCACCTTGTAAGGAATGCAGTAAGTTGATCCATCAAGCCGGTATCAAGAGGGTTGTATATCAACAAAAATATAAAGATGATTCTGGACTTAAATTTTTAGAAAAAGCAGGAGTAGTTATACAGCAAATCATAGACTTGGACACATAATGGGATATCGTAAAAAATATTTACCGTTACTATTAGGCTTGGCAATGGGGGCTGGCGTTTTTTTGGGAAGTAAGTTAAATTTTAATGATCCATCAGCCACCCTATTTTCCTATAATGCTAAAAAAGAAAAGCTAAACCGTCTTATTGATTATATTGATTATGAATATGTAGATGATGTGAATACCGACAGTATTGTTGAAGTCACCGTAAACCGTATTTTAGAAAACTTAGATCCACATTCTGTATATATTTCTTCAGCAGAATTAGAAGGAATTACCGAAAATATGAAAGGTGATTTTATAGGAATTGGAGTGACTTATTATCCGTTTCGAGATACGATATCTGTAATCAATACCATTAAAGGGGGGCCTAGCGAGAAAACAGGGATAAAGGCAGGGGATCGAATTTTGATGGCAGATAAGGATACCTTGTATGGAGAAAATCTAATTAAAGATGGATTAGCGAATAAGCTTAGAGGTGTTTTAGATAGTAAAGTAAATCTTCAAATATATCGTAAAGAAAAAGGCGTTTTTAATGTAGTGGTAAAAAGAGGAAGAGTGCCTCTCAAAAGTGTAGATGCAGCATATATGATAGATGAAACAATAGGGTATATTAAAGTCAATCGTTTTGCCGAAACCACCTATAAAGAATTTAAAGCCGCTTTAGAAGAGCTTAAGATACAGTCTGTAAAAGAGTTGATTATAGATTTGAGAGATAACGGTGGTGGGTTTATAACTCCGGCTTTAAAAATGGCAGATGAGTTTTTGAAAGATAATACTCTTATTATGTTCACAAAAAATAAAAAAGGAACAATAGAGAATAATTACGCTACCAATGATGGTGTTTTTGAGGAGGGAAAGGTATCCGTATTAATTAATGAAAATTCAGCATCGGCTAGCGAAATTTTTGCAGGAGCAATTCAAGATAATGATAGAGGGTTGATTATAGGAAGACGATCCTATGGAAAAGGATTAGTACAGCGAGAAATGGCATTGGGTGATGGGAGTGCTGTGCGGTTAACCATATCTAGATATTATACGCCTACAGGGCGATCAATACAAAAACCGTATAAAAACGGAAATAAAGAGTATTTTAAAGAATATTTAGAGCGGTATAAGAACGGAGAGTTACAGCATGTAGATAGTATTCAAGTTGCAGATTCACTAAAGTTTAAGACCCCAGCAGGTAAGATTGTATATGGAGGAGGAGGGATTATTCCAGAAGTGTTTGTGAGTAGAGATACCTCTCGTGTAGCAGAAACTTTAAATTATATGTTGCGTTCTGGATTCATGGGACGGTATGTATTTGAAGAATTAGATAAGAAAAGAACCTATTATAATGGATTGTCTCAAGAACAATTTAGAGAAGAAGTAGTGATTTCTGATGCTTTTGCAGAAGGATTTGTGGTATATGCTGCTCAAAAAGGAATTATATTAGACTTAAAACGTTTTAATGAGCAATTAAAACAATACCTTAAAGCCACGATGGCACAGCAGTTGTACGACACTAGTGCTTTTGAAAGATTTATAAATGAAAAAGATTCAATGATTCTTAAAGCCCTATCCCTTAGTCGTAAAGATACAATTCCAGCTCAAACTATACCGTAAATCTACTGTGCTACCCTAAAATGAAGTACGATGTTCAATATTTTGATAGTAGTACTATTTAGCTTTTACCTGAATCGCTTTAGAAATTAACAAAATAGTCAGTAATAAAATTACACAAGCAGAAGCTAAAACACCGATGAGTGCTGTTTTGCTTTCTCCTATAAATAAAGCATTGAAGTCTAGAAACGTAGCATTATAGATGAATAAACCACTTGCGATTGCGACCAAAATATAAATAAAAATTTTCATAGATTTTGAATTTAGACCTCTCTCCAAAACGAAACAAATTTCAAATTGAAATCGTTATTTTAAGGAGTGATTATAGAAAGAGATATATAGTGGCAAAGGTAATGATCCTATATGAATTATAAAAAGAAGACTACTTTCAAGTGCTTTTGAAATTGTTCTTTTTTAAATAAAGCAATAGCGTCCTAAATAAAGAATACAATTTCTTGGTTTCCCATTATCTATAGTGTATTACAAACATATTTTATATGAGGGGGTGTTTTTTAGTTTTGAACATAGGATATATTTTTGAACTAAATAACAGTATTTTTAAAGGTCAAACCACTGAGATTTACAGTCTTAATTTAGTCTTGGTTCTTGTAGCAAAACGGTCTTATATCTTATGATTAGGACGCTATTGTAAATAAAAATAAAATAGCCTATGGCTGTTTTCATACAGAGACTTATCTTCGTGTTATGTTTCAGTTAGGCAAGGCCATAGTTTCAGAAGATATTATAGAAAAAGACTTTTTATGTAACCTTTCGGCATGTAAGGGGGCATGTTGTATTGATGGAGAAGCAGGAGCGCCATTAGAAAAAGAAGAGGCGTCTATATTAGAGGAGATATATCCAATAGTAAAATCCTATCTTCGACCAGAAGGCATTGCAGTTATTGAAAAACAAGGCATCTATGTTAAGGGTGAAGATGGCGATTGGGAAACGCCGCTAATCGATGGAGCCGATTGTGCCTATGTGATTTTTGATGACAAGGGTACAGCGTTATGCGCTATTGAAGAGGCATATAATCAAGGAGAAATTGATTGGAAAAAACCAGTATCTTGCCATTTATATCCCGTTAGAGTACAAGAATATACCGAATTCTCAGCTGTAAATTATCATCATTGGGAGATTTGTGATGATGCCTGTGCTTTAGGTAAAGAATTACAAGTCCCGGTCTATAAGTTCGTTAAAGAAGCGTTAGTTCGAAAGTTTGGAATCGATTGGTATCAAGAATTAGAAAAGGTAGCAGAAACGTTAAAGAAATAATAATTAGTCTTACCTAAGATAAAACCAAAGTAAGGCACAAACTGCTAATAAAACGATCAAAGGGATGCTCCATTTTTTAATGTAGTACAGCCAATTACTTTCATAGTGTTTCGATGAAATATTATTTTCAAAAGTGACCATTGTTGTTTTAAAATCTTTTCGGTCAATACTTCCTGTAATTGCTTGTAAGTCGGTGATGAATTTTAAATCTTCTTTAAAACCTTCGTCATGAGATAGTTCCTCAAAGCGTTTTTGATCTTCGGCAGCTAAAGTATTTTGAATATAATGATCCAATAAAGCCTCTTTTTCTTCGTAAGCAGGTGAGGTGATCGTTTCCTTTAGAGAAAGTAAGCAACGCGTTTTTTGACGTCTAACAATCAATTCAGTTTCATGACCTAGAATTTGAATGATTTCAGGTAAACTAAGTCTTCTGTAGTAAAATAAAGACAGCATTTTTTGACAGCGAAGCCCTAGCATTTTAAAATGTTTGCCTAATGTGCGCTGCGGAAGTGTTATTTTAGGAGTTTGAAATACAGTAATAGTATCAAAAGGTTTTTTAGGAGACCATGTGCTATCTTCAGAGACTAGTTTCTGTTCCCTAAGTAATACTTCGCTAATAGCAATTAAACCCGACTTTAAAGTTATTTTAGAATCTATAAAAGCATCATCTATACAATGTTCTCGTAATGCAATAAAAGCATCGTGATAAAGCCTGATTGCATCATGAGGTTCAATAGCGTGTTTTTTTAAATTTCTTAGAAAAGAATTGCGATACTTAAGATATATTTTTTCAAGTGCCTGATTTGTGCTTTTTCTAAGTAATAAAAGTTCTGAGGTCATTTTGTGATACAATGGTTAAGGGTAGTAATAGGTTTATTAAGATGTTATAAAGTTACTGTTTTTTTAGAATAGACATGATGATAATGGGCTAGAATATGAAATAAGATGCTAATTTTTAGGTTAAATCATCAGGTCTTTAACGTATGGTTATGCCGTAATTCATTGTTTTTTGATAGCCTTCTTTTTGGGATGTCAAATCGGTGGTAGCAAGTGAAAAACAGCAGTGTCTGAGATTTGTTTAACAGTGTTTTCAGTTTTTCAGTTTTTAAGTTAATATGCTGATAATCAAATGGTTATTTAAGTTCGGTGTGCTGTTGATTTTTTGCTGTGTTTTTATAGGTGTTGAAAACTTTGTTGAAAACGTTTGCTAACTTTTTGTAAAACTTTTAAGACATTTTTTAATCTTTGTTAGCCCGTAGCGGATAGAATAATACTTTGTAGAAAAAAGAAAAATGAGCGCAGTAGAACCGATTTTACAAGAGAATAAAGATAGATTTGTGATATTTCCAATTAAGTATCATGATATTTGGGAATGGTATAAAAAATCGGAAGCTAGTTTTTGGACTGCAGAAGAGATTGACTTACACCAAGATATTACAGATTGGGCAACAAAGCTAAATGAGGATGAGCAGTATTTTATTAAGCATATTCTAGCATTTTTTGCGGCTTCTGATGGTATTGTAAATGAAAATCTAGCAGAAAATTTTATAAACGAAGTACAATACTCTGAAGCAAAGTTCTTTTATGGATTCCAGATTATGATGGAAAACATACATTCAGAAACCTACTCACTACTGATTGATACGTATGTAAAAGATGAGAAGGAAAAAGATATGTTGTTTAAAGCAATAGATAATTTTCCTGCAATTAAAAAGAAAGCAGATTGGGCGTTAAAATGGATAGAATCGGATTCTTTTGCAGAACGATTAATTGCATTTGCCGCTGTAGAAGGGATCTTCTTTTCTGGAGCGTTTTGTTCTATTTTTTGGTTAAAGAAAAGAGGGCTAATGCCAGGGCTTACGTTTTCTAATGAGCTAATTTCTAGAGATGAAGGTGTGCATTGTGATTTTGCAGTACACTTACATAATCATCATTTAATAAGTAAAGTGCCTAAAGCACGTATTCGAGAAATCATTATAGATGCACTGACTATAGAACGAGAATTTGTTACAGAATCATTACCAGTAAGTTTGATTGGAATGAATGCTAAATTAATGACACAATATTTAGAATTTGTAACGGACAGGTTATTAGTAGAATTAGAGTGTGAAAAGGAATATGGCACTGCAAATCCATTTGATTTTATGGATATGATTTCATTACAGGGTAAAACAAACTTCTTTGAAAAAAGAGTTTCAGAATACCAAAAAGCAGGCGTTCTTTCTAAGGAAGACGATGATAATAGCATAAGTTTCGATGCGGATTTCTAAACTATTTAGAGCATCCAATATACCATATACTCATTCTGAGCTAGTCTTAAGGAATATTCCTTTAGGATAAATTAGCTAGCTCAGTTTGATCGCATTTAACAAAAAAGGGGAACCAAAGACTATTTACTGAAAATACAAATAATGCTTTTAATTTTAAGGCAAAAGACTTGGGCTTTTGGTGTTAAAATTCAAGGTATAGTGTTGATTTTCAGTGATTAGATTTCATATAGACACAAATTAATCGTATCTTATCTTAGGAAAAGATCAAACAAAAACCAAAATAGACATGTACGTAGTAAAAAGAGATGGGCACAAAGAACCAATAATGTTTGACAAAATTACTGCTAGGGTAAGGAAGTTGTGTTATGGTTTGAATGCCTTGGTCGATCCTGTAAAGGTGGCCATGAGAGTGATTGAAGGATTGTATGACGGAGTTACTACGAGTGAATTGGATAACCTAGCAGCAGAGATTGCAGCAACAATGACTATTGCACATCCTGATTATGCGAAATTAGCCGCTAGAATTTCAGTGTCTAACCTACATAAAAACACAAAAAAAACGTTTTCTGAGGTAGTTGCCGATTTATATACCTATGTAAATCCTAGAAATAATAAGAAATCACCATTAATCGCTGATGATGTGTATGAGGTGATTATGGCAAATAAAGAAAAGCTGGATTCTACGATCATTTACAATCGAGATTTTGGCTATGATTATTTTGGGTTTAAAACCTTAGAACGTTCATATTTATTAAAGATTAATGGTCAGATTGTAGAGCGGCCACAGCACATGCTAATGCGTGTTTCTATAGGAATTCATTTGAATGATTTGGATGCAGCTATAGAGACGTATGAGTTGATGTCTAAAAAGTACTTTACACATGCTACGCCTACACTATTTAATGCAGGAACGCCAAAACCACAAATGTCATCTTGTTTCTTGTTAACGATGAAAGATGATAGTATTGATGGAATTTATGATACCCTAAAGCAAACCGCTAAGATTTCGCAATCTGCTGGAGGTATTGGGTTATCTATTCATAACGTTCGTGCTACAGGATCATACATTGCAGGAACTAATGGTACGTCAAACGGTATTGTACCGATGTTGAAAGTATATAATGATACGGCACGATATGTAGATCAAGGTGGCGGAAAACGAAAAGGGTCTTTTGCCATATATGTAGAACCATGGCATGCTGATATTTTTGATTTCTTAGATCTGAAAAAGAATCATGGAAAAGAAGAAATGAGAGCACGTGATTTATTCTATGCCATGTGGATTCCGGATTTGTTTATGAAACGTGTAGAGCAAAATGCAGAATGGACGTTAATGTGTCCTAACGAATGTCCAGGTTTATTTGATATCCACAGTGATGCTTTTGAAGAAAAGTACCTAGAGTTTGAAGCTGCGGGTAAAGGGCGTAGAACCATAAAAGCACGTGAGCTTTGGGAAAAGATACTAGAATCTCAAATTGAGACAGGAACACCATATATGCTGTATAAAGATGCGGCAAACCGAAAGTCAAATCAGCAAAATTTAGGAACGATTCGTTCTTCAAATTTATGTACTGAGATTTTAGAGTATACCAGTCCAGATGAAGTAGCGGTATGTAACCTAGCGTCTATTGCATTGCCAATGTTTGTGAACAATGGAGCATTTGATCACGAAGAATTATTTAAAATCACAAAACAGGTAACTAAAAATTTAAACCGAGTTATTGATCGTAATTATTACCCAGTAAAAGAGGCTGAGAACTCTAATATGCGTCACCGTCCAGTAGGATTGGGTGTACAAGGGTTAGCAGATGCATTTATTCAATTACGCATGCCATTTACGAGTGATGAAGCTAAGAAATTAAACCAAGAAATTTTTGAAACCTTATATTTTGCTGCAGTTACCGCTTCTGTAGAAGAAGCAAAAGCAGACGGTCCTTACCAAAGTTATGAAGGGTCTCCAATTTCTAAAGGAGAATTTCAATATAACCTCTGGGGGATTAAAGATGAAGAACTTAGCGGTCGTTGGGATTGGGCAGCATTGCGTAAAGAAGTATTGGCGCATGGCGTGCGTAACTCTTTATTAGTAGCGCCAATGCCTACCGCATCTACCTCTCAGATTTTAGGAAATAATGAAGCTTTTGAGCCGTATACAAGTAATATTTATACACGTCGTGTACTCTCGGGTGAGTTTATTGTAGTGAATAAGCACTTGTTAGAAGACTTAGTGAACTTAGGGTTATGGAATGATGATTTGAAAGATAATATCATGCGTGCTAATGGATCCATACAAGGGATTGAAGGAATTCCACAAGACCTTAAAGAACTGTATAAAACCGTTTGGGAGTTGAGTATGAAAGATGTCATAGATATGTCACGCCATAGAGGGTATTTTATTGACCAATCACAGTCGTTAAATCTATTTATGGAAGGAGCGACTATGGCAAAACTAACATCAATGCATTTTTATGCATGGAAGAGTGGCTTAAAAACCGGAATGTATTATTTAAGAACAAAATCAGCAGTAGATGCGATTAAGTTTACGTTGAATAATGAAAAGAAAGCGGAACCACAACCTGAGAAAGTAGCGGTTGCTGCGGCACAAGTAATGGAGGCACAAACGGTAAAATCGTCGCAACCTGAGCCTGAAACAGTTCCAGTATCACCAGAAGGAACAGCCTTAACGCCAGAAGAGTTAAGAGCAATCATTGCGCAGTCTAAAGAAGCTGAAGGAGATGATTGTTTGATGTGTGGTGCATAGTTTTATCGGATTGATATCATTCTAGACCTCCTAGGTTTTCAAAACCTAGGAGGTCTTATTGCATTGTTTAGTTAGATCTCTTATGATTTTAAAAACCTAGCAGGTCTTTTGTTACTTATGAATACACACTTTTTAGTATCTTCGAGTTTTTAAATACTATGATGAATTGGGAGCAACTCTTATCATTAAAACGATATGGAGATACACAAAAACGGTTACGTAAGGATCAAGATGAAACCCGATTAGGGTTTGAGGTAGATTATGACCGTATTATTTTTTCTGCGGCATTTCGAAGCTTACAAGATAAAACACAGGTGATTCCGTTGTCTAAAACCAGTTTTGTACATACGCGACTCACGCATAGTTTAGAAGTATCTGTAGTAGGCCGTTCGTTGGGAAGGGTAGTAGGGCAGCAAATCCTTAAAAAACATCCAGAACTCAATACCATACATGGGTATCAGTTTAATGATTTTGGAGCCATTGTAGCCGCTGCGGCATTGGCACACGATATTGGGAATCCGCCATTTGGACATTCTGGAGAAAAAGCTATTGGGGAGTATTTTAATACCGGTGAAGGAAAACAGTATAAAACGCAACTTACTCCCAAACAATACCAAGACTTGGTAGACTTTGAAGGGAATGCCAACGGGTTTAAAATCTTAACCGAATGTAGGGAAGGGATTTCAGGAGGGTTACGATTATCCTATGCAACATTAGGAGCCTTTATGAAGTACCCTAAGGCATCCTTACCCAAAAAACCAACCCTACATGTAGCACACAAAAAGTTTGGATATTTTCAGCAAGAAGAAACCTTATTTGTTGAAGTAGCAGAAGAGCTAGGTTTGTGTAAAGAAACGATACAAAGCGAGGATACCTACAGTCGCCATCCCTTAACTTTTTTAGTAGAGGCTGCCGATGATATTTGCTATACCATTATTGATTTTGAAGATGGGATTAATCTAGGATTGATTCAAGAAGAATATGCATTAGAGTACTTAATTAAGTTGGTAAAAGATAGTATTAATACTAAGAAATACCATAGTCTGGTGACTACAGCAGATCGATTAAGCTATTTGCGGGCATTAGCTATTAATACCTTAATAGGTGAAGCTGCGACGATTTTTATTGAAAATGAAGCCGCCATTTTGGCCGGTACTTTTGATACGGCATTGATTGATAAAAGCAAATACGAAGCACAGATCGAAGACATTAAAAAGATCAGTATTTCTAATATTTACCAAAGTAGGGAAGTGGTCGAAAAAGAATTAGCAGGCTATGAGATTCTAGCCACACTATTAGATCGATATTGCCAAGCTGCTGATCGGTTTACTACAGGAACAAGCTCTAATTATGATGCATTAATCTTAAGAGCAGAAGATGGTAATTTTGACTATAAAAATGAAGATGTATATACACGCTTACTAAGCATAAGTAACTATGTAGCTAGTCTTACCGATGGGAATGCCTTGTTGAAATTTCAGAAAATTAAGGGGTTGAGTTTGTGAAAAATCAAATAAAGACCTCCTAGGTTTTGAAAACCTAGGAGGTCTGGTCTGGAGAGCTGTTTTATATTCTTTTATACGTCTCAACAATTTGTTGAAAAGTATCGATTCCGAATTGATATGTATATTCGACTTTAAGTGTAGTTGCTGTTAATTCTAATATTATCTCAGCATCATCTCCTTCATCAGGAACATTAGCTTCAGTAATCGTAAGGTCAGAACCATTTAAAGACCAAGATCCACTTCCTAGTGCATCTACACACTTTACTGGACCATCAATAAGTTGAGCAGCATTACTATCATAGGGGTCATTAAATGCATAAGTACCATCTGATTTGTATTCAAGAGTGTACAATTTTTCACATTCTCGAAGTACAGTTTCTTCATCATCTGTGGTAGATGATACTAATTGCCATTTTCCAACAAGGTTTGTAGCGCTAATTTCTGTAGTATCAGTACTGTCATCATCACTACCACAAGAAAAAAGAGTGATGGCTAATACTAAGGTTACTAATAAGTTTAGTTTTTTCATTTATAAGATTTAAGGTTAAAGTGCGAAATAAAAGGTTTAAATGCATAAATACAAGTATTTACCGATTTAGATACACGAATGAAGGTATAAACCTACATTTTGGGGAATTAATGTCTGATTTGTGTGAATGTCATAGATGTTCAAAACCAAGTATGAGATACGGTAGGTTCAGCATGACATCCGAGTA
>CALFCI010000071.1 GCA_937951135.1 uncultured Aquimarina sp.
AGCCAAAAAAGGCGAAGTTGCTTTCTTTTTATACGCCGCAATGATTGTTTTTCATAGCAGCGCTACGAAAAGCATGAATAAGAAAGTATAAAATGAAATGAACGAGTCTGACTGGCTCATTTTAATTCATAATTGGTATAAAATCTAAGTATAGCAACAGTTGTCAAGGTGAGTACTATGAGGAATCATGTATTGTAATGAAGTCTGGTAAAAAAGGGTAAATTCATTAAGTGCTTTATGATTTCCAAAAGCATAGATAATGGTATTTTGTTAATTGTATAGGGGGGTGTTGTGTATATGAGGAGGTAATAATTGGTATAAAATGGTATTGACTAAAAGAAGAATATCAATTCATTAGAATCAGTATTGTGAATATAAAATGTAATTTTGATATATTTAAGATATTTTATATTGAAGTTTAAAAATCCATTACAGTAAAAAACCATTCTCTATTAATCCTATCTCCTAAATAGTCTGTGATATACACTTCAAAGCTATTTGTTGTTTGATTAAAGACAGTCGCATTCATGTCTGTAAGTGATTGTATGACTAATGATAATTGTATGATATAATCATCTGTAGCTCTAGTTGTACTTAATGTTACTCTATAACGTCCGGGATTTTGGATACGTCGTACGGTAGCGCCTTGTATTCGTATAGCATTACCATTAGCTGCAACTTTCCCCATTGCTTTTATAGGGCTATCAAAAAAAGCACCACTGTCTGTTCCTGTTGTAATATCATTATTAGCGTCTGTGCTTACTATGGTGCTAGCACTTGACCCTCCAATATTATTAATTTGTTCCCAATCTGTACCATCACTTTGTATCGTTAACATTGTTTCAGAAGGTATTGTAGTAGTATTTGAATTGGCCTGATCTCTATAGGTACTTATTGTACGGTTAGCATTGGTTCTATTTTTTAATATATATACTCGTCCTTCACAAGTAGAGGCGGTAGGTAAAGTAATACTATGTGATCCCGTAATCACTATGGTATGGTGATCTTCTGTTAAGGTTAAATTACCTGTAGTTGCAAGAATAGACTTTGATACAGAACCGTTGACTTGAAAAGTAGAGTTTGCGATGTTAAACCCTGCTGAAGAGTCATCATAATCACTATCTACAGGGACTTGTTGTGGGTTAATATTAATTCCAAATCGAGGTTTTGCAGTAGAAGAGTTATTACTTCCTTGTACTCTAAATAGTTCGGTATGAAATTGTCCTGAGCGGTAATCATATCGTTTAAAAATAATAGGTTCAGCTCCATCATCACCGATAATAAATTCGAGTCTTCCATCATTTGCCGGACCTCCAGAACCTATTTCGAATAAATCAGTACCTCCTGTACTGCCTTTTAATCGAAAACTTCCATTTGCAGTCGTAAAAAACATAGGTTTATAAAAAGAAGCACCAGCGGCAGCAAATTGAAGTGCTGCAACGTTTCCGTTGCCATTCATATATACTAAGGGTTGATCATTATCTGTATAATCAGGAAACCCTTGAGTTAATCCAAGTGTTTGTCGTCTGCCAAATTGTAACATCGGTAGATTGTTTGAGCGGATTTCCATAGGAACATCATCTGTATGCCCTAAAAAGTTTGTAGCACTAAGTCCAGTATTTCCATCAACAGACCAGTTGTCATTGGTAGTAGATACCCAATTGGTGCCATCAAAAATATAGAGTTTTTGTGTTTCTTCATTATAAGCTATTGAGCCTTCGGAAGCTGTAGTTACCCCATTCATATTAGCTAATGTTGTAAAGTGAGGTGTACCCATTACAGAATTAGCATCTAATTGTGCTAATCCAATAGTATGGTGTAAAAAACAGATCAATATGGTTATATAGCATTTTTTCACAGTGAATAGAATTATTGTACTACAAAAACAACGTTTATCAAAGAGTTGTATGTTGAAGGCACTCCAACAACATTATAGGTCATGACCCCCGTGTTACTAATGTTCGTAATTGTAAAAACAGCGGGATCAAATGCAGTTACGTAATAATACAATTCATTACTTGCGTATACAGGGATCGTGGAAGGAGCACCAGTACTTCTACTTGTAATACCAGCGCCTGGCGCAAATTGATTTACATATTCTTGATATAAATTAATGATCCGTCCTGTTCCCGTAGTAGAAGCGTCAATAGCTATAGAAGGCGGGTAGAATACTCTTCCAGCTTTAGAAGTAATCGGTGTTATGGCTTGTACTACGGCTTCTAGGTTAGTTTCATCAGTTGTATCACCATTAGAATCAACATTTGTTACTAAGTTTACTTCAGCTGCAGTTTGGTCGTCTGTATTTGTAAAACTTGAAGGGTTGATCTCCACCACATCTCCATCAGCTTGTACACCGATTAATCGGGCAGGGGAGGCGTCATCAAATGTTCCTGCACCGTATTGTGAAAATTCAAGTTGTCCATCTTCTTCCATGGCAAGCGTTTTTCCTAGTGAATTAATATCTGTAGCGTTTCCTACAGAGTAAAAATCTAAGGATCCACTATTTGGGGTTCCCATAACAATAGCAGCATCATAAGCATTCCCAGAATTTCGAAAGGCAATACCAGTTTCATTTGCATTATTAGTTCTCCTTAACGTTAATGTAGACTTACTATCAGCATCAGTTTCAAGATTAAATTGATTGGCATTCATATCGATTGTTCTATCCGATAAAAACTGCCCATCAGAATTGTAAATACTACTTAGTGTTACCCATCCACCAGCTGTGAATATATACATAGCATCATCCGTAGTATTGAATAACAAAGATCCAATATTTGGAGTTGTAATACCATTCATTTCTGTCGTAGTACCACTAGATAAACCGACTAAAGCATTGGCATCAAGTTGAGCTGTTGCAATAGTACATTGCAATGCTACGCCAATTGTGATTATTATGGTTTTTATATTTAACATATTGTTTCGTGTGGTTTTATAATTTAAGGCAATCGTATTACAGTAAACATGAATCCAAGATCAGCATCATCTTTTGCATTAGCTCCATTATCACTATCACCAGCATTGATTTTAAATCCAGTCAGTTGTATGTCATAATAACTTACACCTGGATCATCATATCGAGTACTACCATTATCAGCACAATTACCATTACAGTCTTCAGGAGTTACCTGAACAACGTAGGCTGTACCTGCTGGTAATGCTGTTGTAAAGGTAACTTGGAAATCTCCTTCATTGATTCTAATTAATGATGCATTATATACCGCTTTGGATCCTGTACCAGATAATTCATTATCTCCATGTTGTCCAGCAGCATAGATCACTGGGATATTTAAAAATGCACCACCGTCTGTTCCTACTTCTATTTGGTTGTCTGCATCAGTGCTAATTACGTTTGCAGTTTGAGTATCTGGAGTGGTATTTTCATTTACATAAGTAATTACACCAGTAGTTGTGTTTTGCGTTAAATTGGTTACAATATTTGTTGCTGGATCTCCAGTCGCACCAGTTGCTCCTGTAGCGCCATCAGTTCCGTTTGCTCCATTAGTTCCTGCTGCACCAGTAGCACCTGTTGCACCGTCTGCACCATCAGTTCCGTTTATTCCATTAGTACCGGCTGTTCCTGTTGCACCAGTTGCTCCAGTAGCTCCAGTAGCACCATCAGTTCCGTCAGTTCCGTTTGTTCCATTAGTACCAGCTGTTCCTGTTGCACCAGTAGCACCGTCTGCACCGTCAGTTCCATTTGTTCCTGTTGCTCCAGTAGCACCTGTTGCACCGTCTGTTCCTGTTGCACCAGTTGCTCCAGTAGCACCTGTTGCACCGTCAGTTCCATTTGTTCCTGCTGCTCCAGTAGCACCTGTTGCACCATCAGTTCCGTTTGTTCCTGCTGCACCAGTTGCACCTGTTGCGCCGTCAGTTCCGTTTGTTCCTGCTGCACCAGTTGCACCTGTTGCACCGTCAGTTCCATTTGTTCCTGCCGCTCCAGTTGCACCTGTTGCACCGTCTGTTCCATTTGTACCTGCTGCACCAGTTGCACCGTCAGTTCCGTTTGTTCCATTAGTACCAGCTGTTCCTGTTGCACCAGTTGCTCCAGTAGCACCATCAGTTCCGTTTGTTCCATTAGTACCGGCTGTTCCTGTTGCGCCAGTTGCTCCAGTAGCACCGTCAGTTCCATTAGTTCCTGCTGCACCGGTAGCACCTGTAGCACCATCAGTTCCGTTTGTTCCATTAGTACCAGCTGTTCCTGTTGCACCAGTTGCTCCAGTAGCACCGTCAGTTCCATTTGTTCCTGCTGCACCAGTAGCACCTGTTGCGCCGTCTGTTCCATTTGTTCCATTAGTACCGTCAGTTCCTGTTGTACCAGTTGCTCCAGTAGCACCTGTTGCACCGTCAGTTCCATTTGTTCCTGCTGCACCGGTAGCACCTGTTGCACCGTCAGTTCCTGTTGTACCAGTTGCTCCAGTAGCACCTGTTGCACCTGTTGCACCGTCAGTTCCATTTGTTCCTGCTGCACCAGTTGCACCTGTTGCACCGTCTGTTCCATTTGTTCCTGCCGCTCCAGTTGCACCGTCTGTTCCATTTGTACCTGCTGTACCAGTTGCACCTGTTGCACCATCAGTTCCGTCAGTTCCGTTTGTTCCATTAGTACCAGCTGTTCCTGTTGCACCAGTTGCTCCAGTAGCACCGTCTGCACCGTCAGTTCCGTTTATTCCATTAGTACCAGCTGTTCCTGTTGCACCAGTAGCACCAGTAGCACCGTCTGCACCGTCAGTTCCATTAGTACCTGCTGCACCAGTAGCACCTGTCGCACCGTCTGTTCCTGTTGCACCAGTAGCACCAGTAGCACCGTCTGCACCGTCAGTTCCATTTGTTCCTGCTGCACCGGTAGCACCTGTTGCACCGTCAGTTCCATTTGTTCCTGCTGCACCAGTTGCACCTGTTGCACCGTCAGTTCCATTTGTTCCTGCTGCACCGGTAGCACCTGTTGCACCGTCAGTTCCATTTGTTCCTGCTGCTCCAGTAGCACCTGTTGCACCATCAGTTCCGTTTGTTCCTGCTGCACCGGTAGCACCTGTTGCGCCGTCTGTTCCATTTGTTCCTGCTGCACCAGTTGCACCTGTTGCACCGTCAGTTCCATTTGTTCCTGCTGCACCGGTAGCACCTGTTGCACCGTCAGTTCCATTTGTTCCTGCCGCTCCAGTTGCACCTGTTGCACCGTCTGTTCCATTTGTTCCTGCTGGACCGGTAGCACCTGTTGCACCGTCTGTTCCATTTGTTCCTGCTGCTCCAGTAGCACCTGTTGCACCAATACTACCTATATTAGTTGTTGTTCCGTCTTCAGCTGTATATAAAAATGTACCTCCACCTGTGTCTGTTAGTGTAGATACGGTTTCAGTAATTGATCCACCGCCATTTGATAGTGATATAGTGTTTCCTGATTTACTAAGAATTTGTATTTCATTTGTAGGATTTGAGTCAGTATCATTAATTAATGAAGTCAAATCTACAGTGCCACCATTTTGAAGTGTTAGAATATTTGTAATCGCATTAAAAGATAATGCTTGATTATCGTTTTCATTACAAATGTTGGCCCAAGCGCCACTTTTATATTGAAATAAACATTCTACAGTAGTATTGTATACTAGCGCTCCTTCTAAAGGAGTGATGTTGTTCATTTGTGCAGTAGTAACTCTTGTTAAAACAAAAGCTTTATCAACACTTTGTAGTTCTAATACAGATGCATTATCTATAATATTAGGATTATCACCAATCTTTACTTGCGCTGTTACTGCAGTAAATGAAAGAAGAACAAATATAATGGGGAGTAATTTTATCTTCATAGTATGTAGGTTGTTTCCTTGCGGTTTGATATTGTCATTATATTACAAGGGTTAAGCCGCATATATAGCGTAATTTTTGTTAAATATAGTTAAGTATATGGGTTAAATATAACCAATATACTTATTGTATCATAAGTAATTACCAACAAAAGTATGTATTTTTTACGATAAAAAGCAATTTTTTACGATAAAAAGCATAATTGTTGTTTTTTACTAGTGTTTAAATAGTGGTTTTTAGGAAATTATTTATATGTATATTATTCAAATAATAATATTTTTCCTTTTTATATAACAAAAATTCTAATACATTTGCCATCGCTAATGCGAGAGTAGCTCAGTTGGTAGAGCGTCAGCCTTCCAAGCTGAATGTCGCCGGTTCGAACCCGGTCTCTCGCTCAAAAGCCTTTATCTATTGTTTTAGATAAAGGCTTTTTTTGTATATAAACTTTATTTAGTTGTTTTTGGGGCATTAAAAATATCATATTGAATGGCCTGTAAGATCAATTGAAATCCTAATATTATAGATAAAGTAATAATCATTATAGTTCCTGTTGGTGTAAATAGATCTTGTGAACCATAATGGATCCAATTAAAAATTCCGAAACCTATTCCAAATAGAAATAAGGGAAAACCAAAGACTATATATATGGATCCTATATTGAAATCATACAGAAAGTATGTTTTTGCTATTCGCTTGATGAATGTTTTACATAGATTTCCTGAAAATACAAATAGCATTTTAGAAAGATTCATGTTTGATTTTTCATCTCCATAAATAGCAGGCATAGCAATATCGCTTATTGTTGTATTATGAAAGTAAAACTCAGATAGGAGTGAAGTTTCGAAATAGTATCGATTTGCAAGTTTTGAAAACTCTATTTTTTTTAATATTTCTGTATTAATGGCAATAAAGCCATTGGTTGGATCAAAATTATGCCAATAGCCTGTCGCAATTTTAACAAGAAACGATAACATTAAGTTTCCAATTTTACGTGTTAAAGGCATTTTTTGTAAAGCCTTTATGTCTTTAAATCGATTCCCTTTAGCGACCAATGCTTTTTTTGAAACTAAGGGTTGCATTAGATCTGGGATATATTTTAAATCCATTTGATCATCTGCATCTATTTTAATTACAATATCAATACCATGATCTATGGCATATTGAAATCCATTTTTTGTGGCACCACCTACGCCTAAGTTTTTTTCATTGGTAAGGAAATGACATGTAGTATTTTGATTGAGGTGCGCTTTTATTTTTTTTATGGGTAGGGGGTCAGGGCTTTGGTCATCTACTATAATAACCGTATTTATATAATCTGGGATTTTAGTAATAACGCTTATAATTTCTTTTGAGGCTTTATAATAGGGGATTACAATAGCGATGTCAACATCTTGATATGTAGTAAAATCCATTCAAAAAGTGTTTTTAATATACTAATGTACTCATAAAATAATCAATAAAATGCATTTTTTTAAATGAATATAGGATATTAGATACCTATTTAAGGTAGTCTCTCTAAGCTTTGATCAAATGATTTTATTTCTTTTTTAGATATTCCCAAAGGCAATTTTTGAGAGAGTTTTGTGGTATTTTGTAATCCTGCAATATTTTCTGAAGTTATTGGGAGTTGAATGTTTAATTTTTCTATTCCTTTTAGTGTGAAGTAAGCAATTTTTGAAGGGATAGAAATGAATATTCGTTTTTTTTGCTGGTGATGTGCTAATTTTTGATATAATTCTTTCATAAGAATAGTATCATGATGTGTAATGACATATGATCCTGTACTGTTTTGTTCTATAACATATTTGCATATAGACGTAACATCAGTGATACTAATATACTGTACGTGTTGTTTTCCGTTATCGAAAATAGGAACGATTTTTAATTTCTTAATTATGGTATACATGCTGAAGAATAATCCATTATTTCCAATCACAAGACCTAGTTTTAAAATTGTATCTTGATTCTTATCTAATAAGTTTTCAATATTCAGTTTAGAGATGGCATATCTTGAGGGAATATTTTTTTGGGCAGAGACTGTAGATAAGAATATGAATTTTACTTGATATTGTCTACATTTTTTAAGTATTATTTTTGTTCCGCTATAATTTACATCATCTTCTTTTGGATTTAATTTTTGATACGCAGTATGAATAAGAATGTCTGCTTCCTGAAAATAGTGATCTTCTATTTTTGTGCTAAGACTGTAGGGTACGAATTGAATATTAGGGAACTTCTCTTTTAATGGCTTTCTTTGAAAGGCATATATATTATAATTTTCTTGAGATAGATAGAGTGCTAATTCCCTTCCGATGAACCCTGATGATCCAGTAATGATAATTTTCCCCATATCTTGATATGATCTACAAAGTGTATATTTTTAATGTTGAAAATATACAAGCTATTTTTAAAATTTATTTTGTGTATTGGATAAGATAAGTATTTCTTTTCTTATCCTTATTTACTATTGTTTATTGAGGCTAATGCAACCCGATGTGCATTAGCCATTGCTGTTAGGGTTACTCCTTTTGCGGGTAAAAAAGTAAATGAAGAAGCATCTGCAATCCATACGTTTTTTGTATTTGATAATTTTCCATTACAGTCTGTAGTGTATTTGTCATTGCTTTGAGAAAAAGGAAGTGTGCCTGCATAATGAATGCTAGCTCCTTTAGGTGTTTTTAAGGTTTTAAGAGGGGTGCATTTAAGTGTTTTTAATGCTCTTTTTAGGCGTACTAGTGCTCTGTTTTCTATTTCGTCTTCATCATTGTTTTTTTTAGCATGAATATGGAGTTTATCTTTTGTAATGGTATCTATGTTTTTTTCTAATATAATATAGTCTTTATCTGTCATTTCTTTAGGGATATGGTATCCTATTATGAGTAATGATGATTCTAAAACCTTAAATAGTATTCGTGAAATTTTTAGATTTAAAGGGGACTCTTTTATGAGTTTAAATAAGAGGAGTGACCTATAGGTGAAAAAGTTCGCTACATATATATTATGTTGTTCTTTTATGTATAATGAAAGCTGGGAAAATCCTATTTTATTTTCAGTATTTTTTTTACCAAACATTTTGAGGTTGATACAAGGGATATAGTAATATGAATTACACAGGTAGTTTAGTTTCTGTTTAAAATCATTGTTTGATCTTAATACAATTCGTGCGGTTCCAAAAACTGAAGCTGCGAGTATTAAGTTTTTGCAATAATATTTTTCTTTTGTATTGTTAGCAATGTTCCATGTTTCTACTTCAATGTTGTCATTCAATTCGGTGTATTTGATTACTAATGTGTTATTTTGATAGGTAAATCCGGGAAATTTTAGTATTTTATTTAAGGTGATCCAAGGCCTATATGATGATAAGTCATTATCGTGCCAAAAGTCCATATCTCTATATTGATATCCTTTTCTTTCATCTTGGTCTTTTGTAATTGCGGCCAATGGAGTTCTTCTAAGATAGATGTTTTTATGGTGAAATTTATTTTTCAATGTAGAGAACCTTTTTAGAATATACTCCATACTACGATCCATTTGTATCGGAGTTTCTTCTTGAAAAGTATTGGGTTCATTTCCTTCAGTGATTCCAATTCTATTAAAAATTGTTGCGTATGCAGCTTTCATTTCATCTGGATCTAAGCTACATTTTTTAAGTTCATCTTCATCAAATGTATATGATCCAGTCCCCCAGGCAACTCCTAGCCCTCCTTTGGCTAAACTTTCAAATATTTGAGGTTCGTTTGAGGTATAGGGAATATATTTCTCAGTGTCTTTTGTTACATATTTACGTCCGGGTGTAAGGTGATACCCGGGTTTAATAGGTCCCCATGGGATTCCTTCATAATTTTTACCTAAGAAAAACTCTTGCTGTTTAGGATCTGTCTTTCGAATATCAAGAAATGTTTTATTTGGAATTTTAACATTGGTTTCGTTTTCAAAACCGACATCTAGCATTAGTACTTTTTTTCCTTTTTCTAGTATGGTTTGTGCAGCTTGTACTGCTGTACAACCGGAACCTACGACAATATATTCATGTATTTTTTTTGTTGCCATTATATTTTGAAATATACTAATAAACCTCCAATCATTCCATATATGACTGCGAGAGGTAGTTCAACTAGTAATTTTATAATATCCCAAGTCGAAACTTTGGTGCTTAAGAAATAGTCGGTGTAATAGGGGTTGCATTCTAAAATGGCTAGGGCGATAAATACTCTTCTTCGGATTAAAGCATCAGGTTTTACTAGCGCAAAACCGCTATCATAGAGGTGAAAAAGAATGGGGTATTGTAACATTCTGTTCCATACTTTTTGTTGATAGTTACTTAGTTTTGTGTCAATTTTATGCACTGCTTGTTCATAATGTAGGCCTAATTCATTAGGTACATCATCTACGTGTAATAATCGCTTTGCGATAGTCATGAAATCTTGTTGCATGTTATGATTGCTGCGCATTACTACTATTAGTTTAGGTGTTTGGTGATTGTTTTTTCCGTATGATAATTACATGATGTAGCGCAAAACATTTTCGAATGGGGTAAAAGATGAATTCTGAAAAACGGAGCAGTGGGATGCAAAAATTCGGTAATAATGCTCTAAAGTTGAGGCCTCCACTAATCAAATATCTTTGATAACTATTGATGGGTTTTTGTAGTATAATTTCTAGTTCTGGGTAGGTTTTCTGGAATTTCTCTAGGTCTCTTTTAAATACAATGTAGGATAGTGCTTGATTAGCGCCTTGCATGATGTTACTTTCTGGAGTAATCCATTCTTTTTGGGTTTTATCAAACGTTTCTGTACTGAATAATCTTTTGTATAAGAATGAGGCGAATAGTCCATGATAGGGTTCTATTAGTACACAGCCACCACCATGATACAGTACTCTAGTTAATTCTTTAAAAAACTGATTAGGATCTGGTAAGTGATGAAAACAATTGATCCCGTATATAGCCCCTAAGGAACTCTCGTCAAAACACATATTTAAAGCATCAACTTCCATATCTAGGTGGGTTGTCTTCTTAATGTCTGAAGCGATAATTTCGGGATATACTTTTTTCATAAAACTAACCCCTGCACCAATCTCAAGTTTTCTTCCTTGTTGGGTAAAGTATTTTTGATCTGAAGTATAGCATAGGTCATAAAATTCTTTGATGACCTGTTTGAACATCTTTTTTTCTTGTAGAATTGTTCTGGATACTTCAACAATTTCACTACTGTTAACATCTAGTCCTTTAATTTTAGGATGTATAAGCAGTGTTTTTATTTTATTGATCATTAGTGTTTTTTCTATTGGTTTTTAAGCTGATATGCGTGTTCTAAATTTCCTTTTGCTAATCTATGGTTTGGATCGAGTTTCAAGGCTTGTTTGCACGCCTCAATAGCGAGCTCGTGTTCTCCTAGTTGATTATATGCAGCACCGATATTGCTATATGCATTTGCATTGGGGCGTATGGTTATAGATTTTTTTGCTGCATTAATACATTCTAGGTATTTTTTATTGTTGTAGCAGCGTAGACTATAATTTAAAAAGTCATCTGCAGTCTTAAGGAAGGCTGTGTTTTGTGTTTCTGAAGTTTTAGAATTCCTTACAGCTATAGCATGCGCTAAGTTGTTTTTTGCTAATTGATATTCAGGCTTAATTTTTAATGCTTTTTCATAGCTCTCAATAGCTTTGTTATAATTGCCAAGGTGGAATTGTGCAATCCCTATATTGTTATAGGCTTCCGGGTAATCCTTTTTTAAAGATAAAGCTCGACGAGCAGCATCGATAGTTTGATTAAAATTACCATTTTGGAAATAATTTAGGCTTAAACCTAGATACTTTTCTGCAGTTGGATTTTTCTTTGCGTCTTCCTCTAGAATCACAATTTTGGATTTCTGTTGTGCTGCAATAGTAATATACTGTTGTACTTTTGTATGGTTGGGGAATTTTTGTATAGCATCTGTTGTTAAATCTCGTAGGGCCTTCCAGTCTTCTAAGGTGTGATGTATTTGTAGTAGCGAGAGTAAAGATGCGATATGATTTGGGGATAAGGCAATCACTTTTGAAAATGCATTTTTAGCTTCGAGATATCGTTTTTGATCATTTAGGAAATTTCCGTAATGATACCAAGCAGCATAAGACGATGTATTGAGGTTAAGGGCTTTTTTGAAGTTGTTTTCGGCTTCAGTGGGTTTATTTATCGCATTTTTAAGGATACCCATATTGATGTATAATACGGTATAGTTTGGACTGATTTTAATTCCTTTTTTATAATATTTTTCTGCAGTACTATACTCTCCTTTTGCCATTAAAGCAATGCCATAGTTCATTAAGGCTCTGGCATTTTTTGGACTTTTAATTGTAGTGTCTTTCCATAGGCTTAGTTCGCTTCTCCATACTTTGTTTCGTTGTCGAATGCCGTAAATATTACCTCCTATAAAGGTGGCGAAAACTACAAATAATAAAATTCGGAATTTGCTTTGAGCGAGGAGTGAAGGGAGGTGTTTTTCTATGATATATTTGGTGCCAAATATAAATGCAATAGTTAATCCGATATATGGGGTGAATGCTCTGTGATCGTTTAATACTTCTGATAGTGGTATAAATGATGACGTTGGCAGTAATGCAATAAGAAACCATAATACTCCAAATGAGAATAAGCGTGTTTCTTTGTGTTTGGAAGCCTTTAGTGCTGCATAAACTAATATCCCAATACATAAAATGCCTAGCAGTACTCTATAGTCTAGTACAGATGTATATGCTGCCCAGTCGGTATCTGCTGAGAGGTTATATGGAATGAAATAAGTAAGTATGTAATGACATATTACCATAGGTTGTGTAATGAGGTAGTTATACCTGCTTAAGTGGCTTAATGCTAATGAATCGGGACGCATTGCTGTGTGAATTCCATAAAAGAGTATAGAAATGAGGAATGCTGGAAATGCTTTTCGAAGCCCACGAATACATTTTTTAAATTGTTCTTTTTTATACCAATGTAATAGGTCTGTTTGTTCTTCAAAAATTAGAATATAAAGGAGAAGGAGTGGGGCAAATACAAGTGCCATTTCTTTGGCAAAGAATCCTATGCATGGGAATATAAGATAAGCTAATGTTTTTCTCCAACCCCCCCCGTGAATGAATGCTGTAAGTCCAATGATGACAAATAGTGCTGCGGTGATTTCGGCACGCTGGATAATATAATTTACGGTTTCAGCATTGGCGCAAAGGGTTCCGAAAATAAGGGCAATGCTCAGTGCCCAGAATGGATTGTAATTCGAAAAATCAATATGATCTAATAAATTTTTGATCATCACACAAATTACAATGCATAACAGTATAAAGGTGATGAAAATATGGATATGAAATATGACAGGATTTAATCCATTTGCTATTTTGTAATCAATAGCATTTTCTAATACGGTATATGGGCGATAGGTTTGATTGGCAGGTAAGGTGCTAAAGGTTGTAGCATCTGTGAAAAATGTATACGGGCGTATCTCTTGGATGGCACCATTATTTTCGATAGTATGGCTGTCATCAAATTGGAAGGCGTTAGAAAAGTGATTAGCATAAGCAAATCCTATAAGCACGATACTTACTATAGATAGTAGTATGAAAATAGGATTTTTAAATGTATTGTATTGATTTTGAGAGATTCCTGTGATGCGATACAGTGGAGTTATTACTTTTTGTACTATTGTAAACATTGAACATTTAGTTTTTAAAGGGATCACTTCTTGTTGTGATTCTCAATAGTTTCAGTAAAAAATATTTTTTTAGTTTTAGAGGTCAATTTATGAAACTTCTTGCGCTATCACAATTAAATTGAGGTTTTTTGTAAAACCGGATGTCAAGCAGAATTATATGAGGTGCTATTATTAATGTAGTAGCATAAAACGTGGAAATGTTACATTTTACGCTTTATAGCCCCAGTAATTTCATTAATTTCTTCCTTTACGGAGTCAATCTCTTTAGTGACATCTTTGGTAAGTGAAGAAGTGAGATCACTATCAATACCGTGTTGTTCCGCACTTTTAGTAATTTCTGTTTTAATATCATTGGTAGCGTCTTTTAGCGTGCGCATCCCTTTTCCTAGACCTCTAGCGATTTCTGGAATTTTATCAGCACCAAATACCAATACCAATATTAATACAATAAAGGCAATTTCTGTTCCGCTAATAAATAAGGGTAGGTGTACCATAGTGTTGCAAAGATAAACACATTTTTAAATGGATGTGTCGTAGTACTGGATAAAAATTAAATATATATGGATTATCATTAGTGTCTACTAAAAAAACACTCTTACATCCCTTGCTTTTAAAAGCGTAACAGTCTTTATCTTCTAAATTGATTTCATTAGAAAGTTGTACTCCATTTAGGAGTAACGTACATTTATCTGTAGTTGATATTTTTTAATAATTTGATAATCATATTTTTACGCACAAGTCTTGGCTCTTGATTCCTGTAGCGAAGCGATCTATATTCTGTTAAGTGGACACTAGTGATGGATTATAGATACTGTAATTTGTATTTAAGGTTTTATCCAATTGTTATTAGACCTGTCAATATCTGCTGTTTTTTCTTCAGGATCAACTTCAATTTTTAGTAATTCTTTTTCAGTAGCTAAAGATTTATTGACTTCTAAATCATTTTTTCGCCAGATTTGCGCTGGATATGTAATGGTCTTGGTGGTTTCATCAGCATAGGTATATTTTACGATGAGCGGCATTACTAAACCTCCGGGTTTCTCGAAGGTAATTTGGTAAAAGTATTTAGGAGATTTCAATAAGGCTCTCTCGACAGCCGTAAAATTATCCATTAGATATTCTTTTAATACTTTTGAATTCTCGATAGGTTTTTTTTTGCTTTCAGTAGGATTATATTCTTCACTACCTACTTCGACTAGATACACTCTAGGGCCTAAATCACTTTCAGTAATTCCTCTAGCATTGATAAAGTCTTTTGCTCGTTTATTCATCGTGGAAGAGACTACAAATTGCGTTACAGATTTTACTCCCATATCGGAATAATCGGTGGTGTAAAACCAACCTCTCCAAAACCAATCTAGGTCAAAAGCAGAAGCATCTTCCATGGTTCTGAAAAAATCTTCGGGGGTGGGATGCTTGAACATCCATCGTTTTGAATAGGTTTTAAAGGCATAATCAAAGAGTTCTTTACCCATTACTGTTTCTCGCAGTATTGTTAATGCTGTTGCAGGTTTTCCATAAGCATTGTTTCCAAATTGATAAATATTATTGGATTGCGTCATGATTGGGGATATTTTGCTTTGATCTCCACTCATGTACGGAATTATTTTTTTAGCAGGGCCTCTTCTAGAAGGGAATACATCATACGGTTTTACAGCTTCTGGATACGCTTTACTAAAATCTTGTTCTGCTACATATTGCAAAAAGGTATTTAATCCTTCATCCATCCAAGTCCATTGGCGTTCATCACTATTTACGATCATAGGGAAGAAGTTATGTCCGATTTCATGAATGATCACTCCCATCATGTTAAATTTGACACGATCAGAATAAGAGCCATCAGGATCAGGTCTGCCATAATTCCAGCAGATCATAGGATACTCCATACCTTGTTGTTTTGCATGTACAGAAATCGCTTTGTGATAAGGGTAGTTAAATGTCATTCGGCTATATGATTTTAGTGTGCTAGCCACCACTTTAGTAGACCATTCTTCCCACAATGGGTTTCCTTCTTTTGGATATAAGGATACTGCCATTACGTCTTTGTTTCCAACTTTTACAGCCATCATATCATAAATAAAACGCCTTGACGTAGCAAATCCAAAATCACGTACATTTTTGGCTTTTAGTTTCCATGTCTTTTTGGAAGTAGCCATTGTTTTTGAAGCAGCGTCTGCTTCTTCTTGTGATACAATGATAACAGGTGTTGTATATGATTTTTTAGCGTTTTCATATCTGCTCATCATCGTTTTAGAAAATACTTCTTTTCTATTGGTTAATATTCCTGTTCCATCTAAAATGTGATCGGAAGGTACTGTAATGTTTACTTCGAAATTACCAAACGGTAATGCAAATTCTCCTCGACCCCAAAATTGTGAGTTTTGCCATCCTTCTACATCGTTATATACTGCCATTCTTGGGTAGAACTGAGCAATGACATACGCTCTATTTCCATCTTCAAATTCTTCGTATCCTGATCTTGCTCTGTCAGTAAGATGGTTATTGATGTTATACCACCATTGTATCGAAAATTCAAATTTTCCACCCGGTTTTAAATGTGTTGGCATCTCAATCCGCATCATGGTTTGATGGATTGTATGTGGTAATGCTTTGCCATTAACACCTGTTACGGACACGATATTAAAGCCTCCATCAAACGGCTCGTTGTAATGTTGTTTTACAAAATCATCTGGCATATCAGCAATACCCAATGTCTCATTTTCAATTAATGGTGAAGGTGATGTTTTTGATCGAACATTTTGATCTAACTGTACCCATAAAAATTCTAAATTGTCAGGAGAGTTGTTCGTATATGTAATCGTTTCTTTACCTGTAAGTTTTTTATTTTGGTCATCCAATTGAATATCCATGATATAATCAGCTTGTTGCTGATAATATTGCGATCCAGGTGCTCCGGATGCAGTACGGTACATATTGGGTGTCGCTAATTCTTCATACAATTGTCTGAATTTATTGCTATTGATATGCCCCTGTTCTTTTTGAGGTGCTATTGGAGTTGGTTGTTGTGCACTTATATTTGAGCATAATACTAAAAATGCAACAAAAAAGATGGAATATTCTTTTTTCATTCTATGGTGTCTTAAGGATACAAGACTACAAAATAGTCTTTTTTAGTTTAGAAATGTGATTATTTAGCAAACTTTAATAGTCCTTTATGATTTTCTTTTTCTAAAATTAAAGTTTTTCGTTGATTTCCCTTCTTCACATGTACAATGTTTTGTTGTGCTTCAAAGAAATCCATGAGTATAGTATTAGAGATCTGGATACTTTCAAAATTAGAAATGTTAGCAGCTTTAAAGTGACAAAGGAGTAGGTCGTCTTCAAAGTTTACCGCTATAAGTTGACTTGGGATTTGTTGATCATCAATATGTATTACAAATTTTTCATTACAATATTGTTTCAAATATGTTTTCCAAGAGGTATTGTTTTTGTCCTGGTCTATGGCAATCGCAGTATCATATCGCTTTTGTAACACTAGTTCGATATCTTCAGCAGTGTATCTCGAGAGTATTTCTAACGATTGTGAGGTTTCATTATAATTGATCTGACTGATGCTGCTGTAAAATTTATGTGTTGTAGTAAAAGCAGTTATACTGAGTACTATGAATACACCTATGATTTTTTTCATTTGGTAGCGTAAATTAGTGTTAAGATTTTGTCCTGACGCCTTGGAATTAAAATTTGGAAGTAAAAATAAACAATAGTTAACAAGGTAGCTTGTTAAAATAAGAGAATTTCATTCTTAATGGATTGCTATTCTGTAATTTCATCGTAAATTTATAGTATGATGAATTGTATTTTGGCCAGTACCTCTACAGTATATGGAGAGCAGTATTTGGCATATATAGTGGACGAGTTAGCCGTGTTGTTTACAGGTGTTGAAACGATTCTTTTTATACCGTATGCACGGCCTAGTGGAATCTCTTATGAAGCGTATACGGCTATTGCAAGAAAAGCATTTGAAGCCATAGATAAAAAAATTGTTGGAATCCATGAATTTGAAACTATTGAGGCGGCATTTTCGAATACCCAAGGAATATTTACTGGAGGAGGGAATACATTTGTATTGGTAGATGCTTTGTATCGGAAGGAAGTATTAATGCCACTGAAAAAAGTAATACAGTCTGGAGTGCCTTATTTGGGTACTAGTGCGGGGAGTAATATTTGTGGGTTAACAATGAAAACAACCAATGACATGCCTATAGTATATCCTCCTAGTTTTACAACGCTTGGTATTGTACCGTTTACAATTAATGCCCATTATGTAGATCCAGATCCTAGTCCTACTCATAATGGAGAGACACGAGCCACCCGTATTCAAGAATATCATGTATTTAATACGCCTCCTGTAGTTGGATTAAGAGAAGGGAGTTGGCTTAGAGTAAAGGATACTACCATTACATTACAAGGAAGTTTAACAGCTCGTATTTTTGAACAAAGTAAAGCACCTTACGAAATTGCATCTGGAAGTCTATTATCGACATTGTATTAATAGTAACCCTAAAGAATTTATGGATTATAATTCAATTTTACGAAAAATTAAGGTAGAGCTTTCTGCTCAGAAATATCAAGGAGAAGTAGCGTCGTACATTCCAGAACTATTATCGGTGTCTCCCGATAAATTTGGGATGCATTTGTGTTGTTTACATTCGGGTACATATGGTTTTGGAGATCATGAAGAGCAGTTTTCGATTCAAAGTATATCTAAAGTATTTGGACTTACATTTGCCATGTCACTTATGGGGGATCGATTATTCCAACGTGTTGATGTAGAGCCTTCAGGAGATGCGTTTAATTCGTTAACTTTATTGGAATATGAAAATGGAATTCCTAGAAACCCTTTTATCAATTCGGGAGCGTTATTGGTTTCAGATGTATTGACTTCTTATCTTGAAAATCCTAAAGAAGATTTTTTGAAATTTATTCATGAAATTACAGGCGATGATACCATTCAAATTAATAAAGCCGTTTTTGAATCAGAAAAAACACATGGAGATCGTAATATGGCATTATTACATCTTATGAAATCGTTTGGTAATATTAAAAATGATGTCGATCGTGTGTTAGAACTATATATTTATCAATGTTCAATTACCATGTCGTGTCAGCAATTGGCAAAAGCTTTTGCCGTATTTGCCAATAAAGGCGTAACCTTAGATGGGAAGAAAATCCTTTCTCCTGTGCATACTAAGCGGGTGAATGCGATTATGCAAACCTGTGGTTTTTATGACGAAGCAGGAGAATTTAGTTTTAGAGTAGGACTGCCCGGAAAAAGTGGTGTAGGCGGTGGTATTGTAGCGGTACATCCTGGTCAGTATGCAGTTTCGGTATGGAGTCCTCCATTAAACCCAAAAGGAAATTCTGAACTGGGTATGTATGCCCTAGAACGCTTGACTTCGCTTACAGAGAGTTCGATTTTTTAATCCACATTGTAGCGTTTAATTTTCCGAGAGAGTTGATTACGATAGCAAAATAGAAATGCAATATCCCAAGTCTAGCGGGTATATCGTTATATTTTGTTTGCTGTCTCACTTCTAGTATCTAGTAGCGTAAGCGGTCTAGATTCCAGGTCAACCCACAACTCTACTTACCGTTAATCCATCACGTATAGGTAATAATACGGTTTCAATCCTAGGGTCTTCCACAAGCATTTGGTTATAGGTTAGTAAAGCTTGGGTAGAGAGGTCATCCGTTTTTAATGGAGCGATTACTTTTCCACTCCATAATACATTATCTGATAAAATAATTCCACCGGGATTCATTTTGTTGATGATGCTATTGTAGTATGTAGGGTAATTGGGCTTATCAGCATCTATAAATACCAAATCAAATTTGAGGTCTAATTGTGGTATAATTTGAGTTGCATCTCCCAAGTGCTGATGAATTTGAGACCCATATTGTGATTTGTCAAAATAACTACGTTGGAAATCTACCAATTCTTCATTGATATCAATGGTGTGTAAGTTTCCGTTGGGGGGTAGTCCTTCTGCAAGGCATAGTGCAGAATATCCTGTATATGTGCCGATTTCTAAAATAGTTTTAGGACGTATTATTTTAGATAAAATGCTGAGTACTCGTCCTTGATATGGTCCGCTAAGCATTCGTGGTTGTAGTATTTTTTGATAGGTTTCTCGGCTTAACTGTTGTAACAGTTTTGGTTCTGCTTGCGAGTGTGCTACAATATAATTATCGAGGGGTTCTGGTATAAAATGCATTTGAGATCCTTTAGTGTACAAATATACTATTCTTGTTTTTTAATCCACATTGTGGAGTTGAATTCTCCGAGGCTTGCCTCGAAATGTTAAAAATGGTTATCCGTTGGATGCCTTGTGGGCTTGTCCCGAGGTAGTTGATTGTATGATTTTTAAGAAGATAGAAAATAGAGAAGAGAACATAGAAAAAAAAGAGAATTGTACGTTTCTGAAATATGTTGACTACTTAAAGTGTTTAAAATTATGAAATCAAACTATTCTACTTTCATGCATGGGATTGAAACCTGTGCTTTATCTTTGTTTTGGTATTCAATCCATATTGTGGATTTTGATGCTCCGAGGCTTGCCTCGAAATGTTAAAAATAGTTATCCGTTGGATGCCTTGTGGGCTTGTCCCGAGGTAGTTGACTGAGTTAATATATATGATAGTAGTTTAGATATGATATTTGAAAATTCACTAGTATTTGCTAAAAAATTAGACCTTGAAGATCCTATAGCTTCGTATAGAGATCAATTTTATTTTCCTAAGGTAAACGGAGCTCCTGCAATTTATTTTGCTGGAAATTCATTAGGGTTACAGCCGAAACACACTGCAGATTATGTGAATGAAGTCATGAAAGATTGGGCTGATTTGGCCGTTGAAGGTCATTTTCATTCCAATAAATCTTGGGTAGATTATCATGAGCGATTTACGGAACCTTTAAGCAAAATTGTAGGGGCCAGGCCATCAGAGATTACAGTGATGAATACCTTAACGGTGAATTTACATTTGTTAATGGTGTCTTTTTATCGTCCACAAGGTAAGCGGTATAAGATTATATGTGAAGAGAAGGCATTTCCTAGTGATCAATATTTAGTGCAAAGTCAGGTGCGTTTTCATGGGTACACGCCTGAAGATGCTATTGTCACTATTGAAAAGCGTGAGGGTGAACATACCTTTAGAACTGAAGATGTTATTGCTAAAATTAAGGAAGTAGGTGATGCCTGTGCTTTAGTTTTTATCGGTGGAGTGAACTACTATACAGGTCAGGTATTTGATATGGAATCGATTACTAAAGCAGGGCATGAGATAGGTGCTTTGGTAGGATGGGATTTGGCACATGCTGCGGGTAATGTAGCGCTACACTTGCATGATTGGGATGTAGATTTTGCTGCTTGGTGTAGTTATAAATATATGAACAGTGGTCCTGGAAATGCTTCAGGGTGTTATATCCATGAGCGTTTTCATAAAGATCCAGATATCCCTAGATTTGAAGGATGGTGGGGTACACCTAAAGAAACTCGTTTTTTAATGAAATCAGAGTTTGAACCCATTCCAACGGCAGAAGCTTGGCAATTGAGTAATCCTCCAGTGTTGGCATTAGCCCCATATTTGGCTTCGATACAACAGTTTGAAGCGGTAGGAATGGAGGCTTTGATTGCAAAACGAAATCAGATAGTAGCGTACTTAGTCTTTATTTTGGAAGCAGTTGGGAAAGCTACTCAAAGTAATTTTGAAATTATTACACCTTCGGACCCGAAAGCCCGAGGAACACAACTTTCTGTGTTTCTTCACGGTTCAGGAAGAGCATTATTTGATTATTTAATGGATCATGGTGTGATCTTAGATTGGAGAGAACCGAACGTAATTCGATTAGCTCCAGTACCACTGTACTGTAGTTATGAAGATGTATTCCGATTTGGAAGTATATTGAAATCTGGAATTTTACAGCAGTAGAACTACCGTTTCGGATATGAAATTCACATTGATGTATAAACAGATACTTTACTAAGATGCAAAAGACGTACGCTTGCGCTAAGACGGATAGATCATTAGATCTCTTTTTCTCTTCGTCTTAGTCCTTCGGCCTTTAGATTCGTAGTAATACATAACATCTATTTTTAGATTTACGAACAATAGCATCTTGTTTCTTGGTTCTTGTAGCGAAGCGGTCTTATCTCTGATACCCTTTGCATGATCCTTCGGGTGGTTCATTCGCAAATAGTATCACCTCTTGGTATTTAATAGTGATGTCGTATCCTCATCAGGTTTTGGGTATGCAAAACGATTTAATAATTTTGGAAGTGCATATCCATCAAGACCTATAGTACTTACTGTATTTGCGATATCTAGTTGAATCCATCCATCTTGGTGTTGAATAGCTTCAGGAATATAAATATCAGTTATGGCACCGATGATTAGAATGGTGTTGTTTTCTTTAATAAGATATTCATTCATATACCGACATCCTATTTTAATTTCACTAGAGCGGACATAAGGAGCAGGAAAACCATCTAGATATTCTTCCTCAAAATTTGTTTTGTCAAATTCAGAAATTCCTTCGGGATAGCTTGCAGCGGTATGATGCGCATCTGCAATCATATCTTCATGTACTTGGTTTACTGTAAATGTGCCATTTTCCTTAAAGTTGGCATAGGTATCTCGAGCTACTGTAGTAGGACGTAAAATAAACCCCAGCATAGGTGGATTACTTCCAATATGCACAATGGAGTTAAAAATAGCGAGATTGGTAGCTCCAGTATCACTTTTTGTCGCTAATAAATTACAAGATTTATAACCAGTTACACTGTTTATGAAATTTGCTTTATATCGTGATGGCATTGCGATAAGCTCATCCAGCGTAAAGTGTTTGGTTGTTGACATGCTTCGGTATATGATTACGTTCTATTCCTAAAAATCAAAGTTAGTCATTATTTAAAACGTGAGTTCGATGTAAACCAAAATAGTTAAAAAGTCGTCAAATCGAGTGTTTTTTCGTAATGTAATGAAGAAAAAATGTATCGAGATTCGCTTTTTTGTAGTAAAAATCACTATTCTCGATACAATTCTCCTTCGTCGAACCACTCGAATTGACGTGATTTTCTTAGGTCGAACTCAGGATATTAAGAGCACAAACATGAATCTTATTGTGATCCGTTTTAGTATAAAAACTTCGACCTTCCAAGCGTATTGAAAATTGGAAGTTTTAAAAAAATCACCAATTCATCCCCCGCAACCGACAATTACCAAACCTAAACCATTAATAAGGCTAGTGCAATCCATACATTTTCAGCACCTTAAAACAATAAACTCTCAGAAAGAATAAATTAAGCTCTTAACTGAATTTTCATTGGTATTATTCTAATAAAATTGGTATTTTCGCCCACTATATTACATTCCAATAAATTAAACAGATAATGGCAGTTCTAAATAAAATCAGACAACGTTCTTTTTTCTTAATCTTAATTATTGCTTTGGCACTCTTCTCTTTTGTCCTAGCAGACTTATTTCGTAGTGGAGGATCAAACTCTCAAAAATCGCAAAATACAATTGCATCCGTAAATGGTACCGATATTGACCGTATTGCTTTTGCTGAAAAAGTCGAAGATGCCTCTAGAAAATTTGGCGGAAATGCATCCAGCTTGCAAGCCGTGAATTATATATGGAATCAAGAATTAAAACAAGTATTGTTTGAAGAACAGTTTGAAAAATTAGGAATTACTATTGGTAAAGATCATGTCAATGATTTACTAGAGAAATCACTAGTGAACAATACTACATTTCAAAATGAAGCAGGTGTTTTTGAAAAAGCGAAAATGTATGAGTACGTTGCTAATATCAAAGCAACTTCTCCACAACAATATCAGCAATGGCTAACCTATGAGACCTCTGTTAGTAAAGGCGCTAAAGAAGACATGTACCTTAATATGATTAAAGCAGGAGCTGGTGCTACTTTAAAAGAAGGAGAATTGGCATATATTATGGAGAACACCAAAGCAGACATTAAATATGTACAATTGCCTTTCTCTAGTATTAAAGATGAGGAAATAACAGTATCTGATAGTGAAATCCAATCTTACATTAACACAAACGAAGATGCATATAAAGCGGATGCTACTGTGGATCTTAACTATGTTTTCTTTAAAGAAGAGGCTAGTGAAGCTGATAAAACCGCAATAACAAAAGAGATTACACAACTCTTAGACACTTCGATTAGCTACAACAACGAAACTACTAAAAACGATACCTTACCTGGACTAAAAACGACAACAGCACACGAAGAGTTTATCCTTGAATATTCGGATTTAAAATTTGAAGATCGTTTTGTATTCAAAAAAGAGTTACCATCGACTGTAGCAGATACTATTAGTAACCTACCTGTAGGAAAAACGTATGGCCCATATACTGACGGCGAGTACACTAAAATCACTAAAGTTATCGCGCGTAAACAACTACCTGATTCTATAAAAGCAAAACACATTCTTATTGCTTGGGAAGGGTTAAGAACTGCTGGAGAGTTAAAAAGAACTAAAGAAGAAGCAAAAACACTAGCCGACAGTATCTTTTCTATAAGTAGGACTAGTAATGATAGTATTTTTGCAGCATTAGCATCAAAACACTCGGCAGATACCTCTAATAAAGATAAAGGAGGAGATTTAGGTTATTTTGGACCAGGAACTATGGTGCCAGCGTTCAATACCTATTGTTTAGACAACGCTGTTGGTGATCAAGGTATCGTAGAAACACAATTTGGATACCATATCATCAAAATAGAAGATAAGAAAAACATACAAGACGCAGTAAAACTAGCAACGGTAGCACTAAAAATAGAACCTAGTGAAGAAACAATTAATGATATCTTTACAGAAACTACAAAATTTCAAATCGATACCAAAGACGCGAAATTTGATGAAGTAGCAAAAACTAAAAACTATGAAGCGCGACCTGTAAACAAAGTAAAAGAGCTTGATGAAACCATACCTGGTATTGGAAAACAAAGAGCTATCGTACAATGGGCATTTAATACTGAAGAAGCTAATATCGGAGATGTAAAGCGTTTTGAAGTTACTGGAGGATATGCTGTAGTGCAATTAACAAACAGAATAGAAAAAGGGGTAATGAGTATCGCTGATGCAAGCACACTAGTAAAGCCTATTTTGATTAACGAAAAGAAAGCAGCACTTCTTAAAAACAAAATTAAAGGAACTACACTTGCAGATATTGCCAAAAACCAAGGACAAACCGTAAAGTCTGCATTAGCAATACAGATGAAAAACCCTACCGTGAGTGGAGCAGGAACAGAACCTACTGTAGTTGGAACTGCATTTGGTTTACCACAAGGACAAGTCTCTAAGCCTATTATCGGCAAAAATGGAGTATATGTGATTGAGGTTACCAAACAAACGCCTGGAGCTGGTTTAGAATCTTATAAAAGCTATGCGGCCCAAGCATCAAAAAGTGTAATGAACACTGCAAATTCTAAAGTGTTTGAAGCGCTTAAAGAAAAGGCTGAAATTGAAGACAGAAGAGCTAAGTTTTACTAACATCTATTGCATTCACAAAACGACTTAAAAAACTCTGATCATTTATTTGATCAGGGTTTTTTTTATACCTCCAATTTAGTATTATACCAAAACGAGAGGTTCAGCCCCAATTGATAGCGCTAAACATACTTAGCTGTTGTCCATAAAAAAAGTCTATTCTGAGGATTCAAAATAGACTTTTTTTTATGATTTATTCTTCTTCACCTGAGTTCGATTATTACATTTCGAGGCAAGCGCTCCCAAAAGATAACATTCTACACTGTGGATTATTACCCTCTTACTTTCTGTTCCCATTTCCAAGCAGAAGACAACGCCTCATCCAACGTTTTAGTTGCTTTCCAGCCTAGCTCATTGTTTACTTTATCCGTATTAGCATACGCAGAAGTAATATCACCTTCTCGTCGTCCTACGACCTTATAATTCAATTTTTTATCACTTACCTTCTCAAAAGAATTGATAACTTCCAATACCGAACTACCAGTTCCTGTACCGACATTAAATACATCATAATTTCCTTTTCCTTTACCACCCAACAAAAGTTTCAAAGCTGCTACATGCGCTTTAGCTAAATCTACTACGTGTATATAATCACGAATACATGTTCCATCTGCTGTAGGATAATCATCTCCAAATACAGATAATTCTTCACGAAGACCAATAGCTGTTTGTGTGATAAACGGTATTAAATTTTGAGGCACTCCAATAGGCAGCTCTCCAATCTCTGTAGAAGCATGAGCTCCAACTGGGTTAAAATAACGCAAACAAATGGCTTTTAAGTTTTCAGTCACCTTACATGTATCTCTAATAATCTCTTCACCTATTTGCTTTGTGTTTCCATAAGGAGATTCCGCAGCCTTTACTGGTGCATTTTCTGTAATAGGCAATTCATCTGCCTGTCCATATACAGTACATGAGGAACTAAAAATAAAATTAGCACTATCTTTTTGTTGTAACTCTTGTAGAATATATACCAATGTCGCAATATTGTTTTCATAATACAATAATGGCTGTTCTACACTCTCCCCTACCGCCTTAGATGCCGCAAAATGAATCACTCCTTGTACATCATGATGACGCTTGAAAAAATCTTGAACCTTAGGTTTCTCTCTAAGGTCTAGTTTCTCAAAAATAGGCAGTATCCCTGTTATCGTTTTAATCCCGTCCAATACTTCTTCTGAAGAGTTAGAACAATTATCAATAATAACCACTTCAAATCCTTCATTCTGCAATTCTACAACAGTATGCGAACCTATAAATCCTAACCCTCCTGTAACTAATATTTTCATCTATTCGTTTTTAATATTTTTTGATTATATAGTAGTAAGAAAAATAACCTCTTACACTCGTTTCAAACTATTATTTATTTTGTAAACTTCTTAATCACATCCTTAACATCCAAGTCTGCCACAGAGTTCAAAATCATATCTGGCGAGAATGCATAGTTTATTAAATCTTCTTTTTTAGACACTCCAGACAAAGTGAGGATTGTATTATACCCCATTTGTATAGATCCTAAAATATCGGTATCCATGGTATCACCAATTACAATAGTCTCTGCCGTTGTCAAGCCCAATTTTTTACGTGCCGCTCTCATCATTACTGGGCTAGGCTTCCCTACACTAAACGCTTTTTTACCACTAGCCTCCTCAACCATAGAAACTATAGATTTGATTCCTAAATTTGCCCATCCCGCTTTTTGAGGAGAAGGGTCCAAATTTGTTGCAATCAACTTTGCGCCAGATAAAATCATTTCTACAGCATTATTTGCCATTTCTAAAGTAAAATTTCGTCCTTCACCAATCACAACATAATCCGGATTGGAAGTCACTAACGAATATCCATTTTCATGCAAACTAGTAATCAACCCACCTTCACCCAATACATAAGCAGTACCCTTGGGTTTCATAAAGCTCAAAAACCATGCAGTAGCCATAGCACTTGTATACACATTATTTTCGTGCACTGTAATTCCCATACCTGCCAATTTATTGACAACATCAACAGGAGCACGTTGGCTATTATTCGTCATAAACAAGAAAGGTATATTCTGATCCTGAAGTGCCTTTATAAAAATATCCGCCCCTGGAATAAGATCCTCACCACTGTAAATCACCCCATCCATATCAATTAAAAATCCTTTTTTCATCTCTTAGCTTTTACTATTCATTAATTTTCGCTCCAACATTGACACCAATCACAGTGTCAAACTCTTAAAGATATCAAACTTCATTCTCATCACTTACAACTGTATTCAATGTATAAGGAACTATCCATATCCATAACAAAGGTAAGTATAAGCGCTCATATGGAGAAACTCATCATAATTTTTATTATTCCTTGAATAAATACAGCTATTACATCAAGGAAGTTTTAAAATGAGGGGGATTACTTTGAAGTATTCTTTCTAATGATAAAATAGAAAAACAAAATTCTGTTATTATAATCATGACAAAAAAAAGCATAGTTTGTAATTGATATAAAATGCTATTAGGCATCATTAGTGTCCACTAAAAAAAAAAAAACTCTCACATCCCTTGCTTTCAAAAGCGTAACAGTCTTTATCTTCTAAATTGATTTCATTAGAAAGTTATACTCCATTTAGGAGTAAAGTACATTTATCTGTAGTTGATGTTTTTCAATAATTTGATAATCAGATTTTTACGCACAAGTCTTGGCTCTTGACTCCTGTAGCGAAGCGATCTATATTCTTTTAAGTGGACACTAGTGATTAGGCATAATAAAAAATGGCCGAAAATGTTCTTCAGCCATTCTTTTCAATGTTCACCTAAAAGAAAACTATTTGGCCTTTTTGATCATATACTTAGCTACTGACTTTGCAAGCTTAGCATAACTCTCTGCAATTCTAATTCCCGTATTATAATCACCACCACCGAAAGTTGATCCAGGTTGATTTTTAAACTCCCCTGAATACAGTATCGTATCTGGATTTGCTGTTTCATATACAATAATGGTAGCATTGACCTTAGACGGTTGCTTTGTTATACCAATATTATACCCAGGATAAATCCAGGTAGTCTTCACTTTCATAGTATGTTTAGCCGTTTCCAAATCTTTACCTACCTTAACTTCTTGATCGTCAAAACGTTTATTGAAAGATTCAATGTATTTTGGTTCATATAGATTTTCGCGATCTGCAAGCCAAGACTTCTGAAATTTTTCTCCTCTTCCTTCTCCTGGATGCTTTTCTTCTCTTTTCGCCATCTTCTCCGCTATATAATCTTCTTCAGAATCTTTGTGAACCTTCAGGTTTTCATAATCAAAAATAAGGGTATATTCAGAAATTCCTTTTAATGCTTTAATATTTCCTTCTTTTGCCTTTTGCGCAAAAGAGAATGTAGTTACCATAAAAATGGCTAATATTAATATTTTTTTCATAATTAGGTTTTTTGTTAATAGCAGTAAAGATATTATTTTTTTGAAATATAAGAATATCACACTGCAGAATAAGTTAAATCATCAAATTAAATGTCCATCTAAACTTTGAATTGGAACGCCTGATTTTAGGTTTTGGAAATACCATAGCAGTATTACAACCCAGAGTACTCCGAAAAAGAATTTGTCAAAAATTAGCAAAAGCCGTTACTCTTTATGACATTACATAAGATCAAACTTGGTTATTTTTTCGGATCATTCCAAAAAGTTGTTTGGAATTTAAAAAACGAGTCAACTACCTCGAGACAAGCCCACGAAGCATCCATCGGATACCTATTTTTCACATTTCGAGGTACCCCTCGGAGAATTAAACTCCACAATATGGATCAAAATATTAAGATTCTTAATGCTTCAAAAAGTCTTTTAACAAACCCCTTAACACCAGAGTATCCTGCTCTGTATTTCGAATCAATTTATTGGTTGCATCACACTCAAAAGAAGCATAGTCAATTTCGATCAGTTCTAAACTTTTCTTTTGAATCGCCTTCTTCTTAAGTTGGCTATAGCGTTTTATTTGAACAATACGCGCTTGTTCCTTCTCATCTAGCGCATCGACAACCTTGTTTTTTCTTGAAAATTCAATAACTAATTTCAAGTCTTCATAATAAGCATCCAAAGGAATTTTTGTTCTACCCTTTCCTCGTTTATGTAGATTTCCTACTAACGTATCAAACGTATGCTTTCGAGAGGCTTTTTGTCTTAATAATTCATCACACAAATTCACCAAATAAAATTCATCATTATTTTGAATAGTAAGGATGTGCTGTTCTTTTTTGGAGATAGGATTTATCACCTCTTTTGGAGTATAGGCCTTTCCTTCTCGCACAAAATACCAATACACACTCTCTGATCTTCTTTCTGCATGTACTGTTGGTATTTTAGATAAAGAAGCCTCTTGATCCAATTTCCGAAGCACTTTTCGAATTGGTAATCCCTTTTTTTCGTCTTTCGTAAATATACCTGCTTCAATCAAAGCCGGCATAATTGATTTTGCAGGAATCCAATCTACAGCTGTATTCGCATCAAAATAATGACTAATCACTTCATTAATCCTCTTTAAATTTTCTTCACTCATCATATTAATAGTATTGATTATTTTGATAGATTACAGACAAAAGTTTAGAAGTATCAAAAATATAGAATTCTTCCGCTTTAGATTCACCAGAATATTTACATCAACACCACAATTAGTATTAATCCCTGTAAATCGCTATATCCTGTATTGTTATAACTAAAAAAAGCCTTCACATTTCTGTGAAGGCTTTCATTTGTAGTAGCGAGGACTGGACTCGAACCAGTGACCTTCGGGTTATGAGCCCGACGAGCTGCCTACTGCTCTACCTCGCGATGTACCTTATTCGCAATACTGTCTTTAAATCATAACTCTTAAAGAACTGCCGATATCGCCATTGTGTCGCTATCGGACGGCAAATTTACAACCTTTTTTTGGTATACGAACTCTTTTTCAAAAAAAATATAAAAAAAATCAACTGAACAATGTAAAAACAAAAGCATCCACTACTCACTTCGCGCATCCTTTGCCCCTGATTACCACAGAGATCATCAGCTTTTCAACACCATACACCACAAACGTATAGTATGCCTTTTAAGGTATATAAATGGTTGACCATCGTAGACAAATACCTATAGTATAGTTCAAATTCTAAATCTTACAATTACTTTTGTAGTAGAAAATCTATAGATTTTGTAAATTTGCGTTCTTTTTTACGAGTATTTCGAAAAAAGATAGCATTAAGCGATTATTATAAAAGTATTGAAATGAGTAAGACATTATTTGACAAAGTATGGGATTCACATGTAGTCCGTAATATCAATGACGGACCTGATGTGTTTTTTATTGATCGTCATTTTATCCATGAAGTAACCAGTCCAGTTGCTTTTTTAGGAGTAAAAAGCAGAAACAACACAGTATTGTATCCTGAACGTACTTTTGCGACAGCAGATCACAATACACCAACCATAAATCAACACCTACCTGTAGAGGATCCACTATCTGCAAACCAATTGAAAGCTTTAGAAGAAAACGCTGCCGAATGGGGGATTAGTCACTGGGGATTAGGACATCGTAACAACGGTATCGTACACGTAGTAGGGCCAGAAAATGGAATTACACTTCCCGGAGCGACTATTGTTTGTGGAGATTCACACACCTCTACGCATGGTGCTTTTGGTGCCATTGCTTTTGGTATTGGTACTTCTGAGGTTGAAATGGTATTGACTACACAGTGTATCATGCAACCCAAACCAAAGAAAATGAGAATTAATGTTAATGGCAAACTTGGTTTTGGAGTGACTTCAAAAGATGTAGCCTTATACATTATTGCTAAATTAACGACTTCTGGAGCTACTGGATACTTTGTAGAGTATGCTGGTGATGTGTTTGAAAACATGACTATGGAAGGACGTATGACTGTATGTAACCTAAGTATCGAAATGGGTGCTCGTGGCGGAATGATTGCTCCGGATGAGAAAACATTTGAGTATATTAAAGGACGTACCCATACGCCTAAAGCAGCAGCTTGGGATACGGCTATGGAATACTGGAAAACGTTAAAAACAGAAGAAGGTGCTTTCTTTGATAAAGAGTTAACCTTTAACGCTTCGGATATTGAACCTATGATTACCTATGGTACCAATCCTGGTATGGGAATGGGAATCACGAATAACATTCCAAATGCTTCAGATGTAGAAGGTGGAGATGCTACCTATAAAAAATCTTTAGGATATATGGAATTTTCTGAAGGAGATTCCATGATTGGTAAAGAAGTAGACTTTGTATTTTTAGGAAGTTGTACTAACGGACGGATTGAAGATTTTAGAGCCTTTGCTTCTATTGTAGAAGGAAGAAAGAAAGCAGATAACATCACAGCTTGGTTAGTCCCTGGATCACATATTGTAGAGGACAAAATTAAAGAAGAAGGATTGCTTGATATTATTACAGAAGCTGGTTTTACCTTAAGAGAACCTGGATGTTCTGCATGTTTAGCCATGAATGATGACAAGGTACCTTCTGGTAAATTAGCAGTAAGTACTTCAAATCGTAATTTTGAAGGAAGACAAGGACCTGGATCTAGAACCCTATTAGCAAGTCCCCTTGTTGCTGCGGCAACTGCGGTAACTGGAGTAGTAACAGATCCTAGAACATTACTAAAATAGGTGTCGGGTATCTGGTATTAGGTATCAGTTTATACCAATTTGATAGTTAATCCGCATAAATAATACAACAACGATTTAATACCATATAAAATGGCTTACGATAAATTTAATATACTAACGAGTTCGGCAGTACCTTTGTCGATAGAAAATGTAGATACGGATCAAATCATCCCTGCACGTTTTCTTAAAGCAACAGAGCGAAAAGGATTTGGCGATAATTTATTTCGTGATTGGAGATACAATCCCGATAATAGTCCTAAAAGAGATTTCGTACTTAACGACCCTACTTACAGCGGTAAGATTTTAGTAGGTGGAAAAAACTTTGGATCTGGATCCTCTAGAGAACATGCTGCATGGGCAGTATATGACTATGGATTTCGCTGTGTAGTGTCTAGCTTTTTTGCTGATATTTTTAGAAACAACTGCTTAAATATTGGAGTATTACCCGTACAAGTAAGTACAGCGTTTTCAGAAAAAATATTTAGTGCTATCGCTTCAGATCCTAATACTGAATTAGAGATCAACTTACCAGAACAAACGATTACGTTAAAAAGTACTGGCGAAAGTGAATCTTTTGACATCAACAGTTATAAAAAGGATAACATGTTGAATGGTTTTGACGATATCGACTATTTAGTGAAAATGAAATCAGAAATTGAAGATTTTGCGACCACTCGCCCTTTCTAAAATTTTCAATTAGTTCTAATAAAATTATCAAAAGCGCTTGAACTGTATAGTTAAAGCGCTTTTCTAGCATAGATCCTAAAAACATGAGTACTCGATTTATAGAAATCATGGATACTACACTCCGAGATGGTGAACAAACCTCTGGAGTGTCATTTTCTGCCTCTGAAAAACTCACTATCGCGCAACTTTTGATTGAAGAATTGGGTGTAGACCGTATCGAAGTAGCCTCTGCCAGAGTTTCTGATGGAGAGTTCGAAGCAGTCCAAAAAATCACACAATGGGCAAAAGCAAATGGCTATATTGAGCGTGTCGAAATGCTTACCTTTGTAGATGGCGGAAAATCGATCCAATGGATGAAAGATGCCGGAGCAACCGTGCAGAATCTACTCACAAAAGGATCGCTAAATCATCTTACACACCAACTTAAAAAAACACCTGAACAGCATTTTCAGGATATCGCTGCTAGTTTTGCATTAGCGCAAAAAGAGCATATTGTTACCAATATTTATTTAGAAGATTGGAGTAATGGAATGCGCAACTCTCCTGAGTATGTATACCAATTCTTAGATTTCTTAAAGACGCAGCCTGTAAAACGCGTTTTATTACCAGACACTTTGGGCGTATTGATTCCTTCAGAAGCGTATACCTATTTGAGTACATTATGTGCAAAATATCCTGAGTTTCATTTTGATTTTCATGCGCATAATGATTATGACCTTGGTGTAGCCAACGTATTAGAAGGAGTAAAAGCAGGAGTACATGGACTTCACCTTACCATGAATGGCATGGGTGAACGTGCAGGAAATGCACCTTTAGCTAGTGTAATTGCGGTATTGAATGACTATGCTCCCGACACACACACCAATGTTAAAGAAGCGGCACTCTATAAAGTAAGTAAACTAGTAGAAACTTTTTCTGGGTTTAGAATCCCTGTAAACAAACCTGTAGTGGGTGATAACGTATTTACGCAAACCGCTGGTATTCATGCAGACGGAGATAACAAGAAAAATTTATATTTCAATGACTTACTTCCTGAACGTTTTGGAAGAAAACGAAAATATGCCTTAGGTAAAACTTCAGGAAAAGCAAACATTGAAAAAAATCTTCAGGAACTTGGGTTAAAATTAAATCCCGAAGATGTTAAAAAAGTAACCCAACGTATTATCATACTAGGCGATAAAAAAGAAATCGTTACTAAAGAAGATTTGCCGTATATCATTTCTGATGTATTGGACAGCAATCTTTATCAAGACAAGATAAAGGTGAAATCGTATGTACTTACGCATGCTAAAGGATTAAAACCTTCAGCAACCTTAGCGATAGAAATTGGAGACGAGCAGATCGAACAACATGCACAGGGTGATGGGCAGTTTGATGCATTTATGAATGCACTTCGAGCAGTTTATGAAAAAAAGGAAAAAACTTTACCCAATTTGATTGATTATGCCGTACGTATTCCTCCGGGAAGTAACTCTGATGCCTTATGCGAAACCGTGATTACATGGAAAACAAGCACTAAAGAAATCGTTACTAGAGGATTGGATTCTGACCAAACGGTTTCTGCGATTAAAGCTACTGAAAAAATGCTAAATATTATCGAGCTGTAATCCTTCGACATACCATACATACACCTATTGAAAATTATTGAAAATCTATATAAACATACATTAATATATTACCCATGAAATTAAATATCGCATTGCTAGCCGGAGACGGTATAGGACCTGAAGTTATTGATCAAGCTGTAAAAGTTTGTGATGCTACGGCAAAAAAATACAATCATGAAATCAATTGGACACCGGCACTTACTGGTGCTGCTGCAATTGATGCAGTAGGAGAACCTTATCCAGATGAAACACATGATATTTGTGTTGCTGCTGATGCGGTTTTATTTGGAGCGATTGGTCACCCTCGTTTTGATAATGATCCTTCTGCAAAAGTGCGCCCAGAACAAGGGTTGTTAAAAATGCGTCAAAAACTAGGATTGTTCGCTAATGTACGTCCTACGTTTACCTTTCCTTCTCTAATCGATAAATCTCCATTAAAAAGGGAACGTATCGAAGGAACAGACTTGGTGTTTTTACGAGAACTAACTGGCGGCATCTACTTTGGAAAAAGAGGAAGAGAAGACAACGGAAATACTGCGTATGACACCTGTACCTATACTAGAGCAGAAGTTACACGCTTGGCGAAAAAAGGATTCGAACTAGCCATGACGCGAAATAAAAAATTATGTTGTGTAGATAAAGCAAACGTATTGGAATCATCTCGTCTATGGAGAGAAACCGTACAAGCAATGGAAAAAGAGTACCCAGAGGTAGAAGTAAGCTATGAATTTGTAGATGCTGTAGCAATGCGTTTGGTACAATGGCCAAATTCGTATGACGTTTTGATTACTGAAAACTTGTTTGGCGATATCTTAACTGATGAAGCTTCTGTTATTTCAGGATCTATGGGATTAATGCCATCGGCTTCTATCGGTGAAAAAGCTTCTTTATTTGAACCCATCCATGGTTCATACCCACAAGCCGCTGGAAAAGACATTGCAAACCCATTAGCCACTGTATTATCTGCGGCTATGATGTTTGAAACTGCTTTTGGATTGACAGAAGAAGCGGAAGCTATTCGTACTGTAGTCAACAAATCTTTAGATGAAGGTATCGTTACTGAAGATCTTTCTGAAGATAAAAAAGCATACAAAACTAGTGAAATTGGAGATTGGTTGGCAGCTAATATCTAAACAACGTATACTTGGCATCAAATTTTACAACAAAAAAAGCGATTTAACACATCATGTTAAATCGCTTTTTCTATTTTATTGTTCGATATTATGTACTTGAAAAACCAGAAGTATTTGGTCTTCATACTTAACATCGAGTTCTATCGGATTACAGCATACCTCACAATCTTCAATATAAACTTGATGTCGTATTGAGGCATCCAACAACATAGAGATGTCCTCCCAACAATACGGACACTGAAAAAAGTGCTCATTCATAAAAAGGTAAATACTGTGTAGTTAATTATTCTGCAATCTCAGCAATCTTAGCTTTAACTTTTTTCAAGGTTACAATCAGCGTTTCGATTTCTTCAGCTGTCAAACTCTCCTGTACTGCTGGTATTAAATCGTACATTATAGGTCGTACCTTTGCGATAACTTCTTTCCCATGTGCGGTCAAAAATATATGACTTACACGTTTATCTTTTATATCTATTTTTCGAAGCACTAAATCTTTGGACTCCATAGTATTAATCAAACGTGTCATAGAAGCTTTATCTCTATGAGTAATAAATGCCAAATCATTCTGAGACTGTCCATCAGTAACATTGAGTCGTTTTAAAACACTCCATTGTTCCTTAGATAAGTCTAAGCCATTTTCACTAAATGCTTTTTGAACTAAAAATCCAAAATCATAATGAATTTTGCCAACCCATGATAAGGCATGAGTTGTTAAGTCTATTTCTTTTCTATCTAACATATTTTTAACTTTTGATTTGGAATTACAAAAATATTCATAATAATTTACTTCTTATTGTATGTTTTAATAAAAATATCACAAAAAAAGTGGCATTTAGATCTTAAAACGCTAAAACAAAAGAGCTAAAAAACAAAAATCGATACTTAGTGAATAGATCTATTATTAAATTCAAAAAAATGACAACTACCTGAGTACATGACAAAAATTAGCAAGCATCTGAAAAACAGTAATTAAGCAACTTTTTTCAAGTATATAATCGTTTGTAATGTTTTAACCCCCGATGTGTCGGGACAAGAGACAATCCAGAATCCTCGGGAAAGACTAAAAAAAATAACAATTCTTTTTATCATCAAACTCTATTTTAATTACTGTAAATCAACTAATTATGATTTCATATCATATACTTAGAACAACTGCAGAACTATTTTAACCTATTGCTAAGCGTTAACTTAAGGGCTCTAAAGCTTCCTGCACTACTTCCCAATCTTTCATTAAGCCATTCAACTTTGTTTTTTTAGCTTGATACGTGTCAAAAAAATTGGGTTGTGCTATCGTTTGATCGTAATCTACTGCCAATTGTTCATCTATTGCTTTAATCTCACGTTCTAACTTATTAATATTGGATTCTATAGCACTGAGTTTATTTCGTAATGATTTTAGTTTCTTTTGATCCTCATAGGAAAGTTTCTCTGCTGCTTTGGGCGCCACTTTCTTAGTGATTACTTTATCTTTTTTTTCAATCTCCCGAAGATCTGCGACTTTACGTTGTTCCAGATAAAAATCAATATCACCTAGGTATTCTCTAATTTTCCTGTCTTTAAATTCATATACCGTATCTGTCATCCCTTGTAAAAAATCTCTATCATGAGACACTAATATCAATGTTCCTTCAAAATTAGCTAATGCACTTTTTAATACATTTTTAGATTTAATATCCAAGTGGTTCGTTGGCTCATCCATCACTAACACATTGAACGGCTGCAACAATAGTTTACACAATGCCAATCGATTACGCTCTCCTCCGGAAAGTACGCTTACCTTTTTATCAACTTCATCTCCTCTAAACAAAAATGACCCCAGCATGTCTCGAACTCTACTCCGTGTTTTTTCATTAGCGGCATTAATCATGGTATCATGTACTGTAAGTGAGCCATCCAAATACTCGGACTGATTCTGAGCAAAATACCCAATCTGTACATTATGTCCTAGTTTCAAATGACCTTCATACGAAACCTCTTCCACAATCATTTTAGCTAAAGTAGACTTCCCTTGACCGTTTTGACCTACAAATGCAATTTTAGAACCGCGTTCTACAAGCAGATCCACATCACTAAGAATCTGTTTATCGCCGTAAGCTTTAGCAAGATTTTCTGCTTCAATCACAACTTTACCTGGCTGTATACTTATAGGAAAGTTAATATTCATTACCGCATTATCATCTTCATCGACCTCTATGCGCTCAATCTTATCCAATTTTTTAATCAGGGACTGCGCCATAGATGCTTTACTTGCCTTGGCTCTAAATTTTTCAATTAGTTTTTCAGTCTGCTCAATTTGCTTGGATTGATTTTTTTGCGTTGCCAATTGTTGCTCTCGCATCTCTTTACGCAATACCAAGTATTTAGAATATGGCTTATTATAATCATAAATACGCCCTAGTGAGATTTCTATGGTACGATTGGTCACATTATCTAAAAACATTTTATCATGCGATACAATCACGACTACCCCTACATACCCTTTTAAAAAATTCTCTAACCAGATGATCGATTCGATATCTAAGTGGTTTGTCGGCTCATCTAATAATAGAATATCATTATTTTGTAATAATAATTTTGCCAATTCGATACGCATACGCCATCCTCCAGAAAACGTACTGGTTAGGTTATTAAAATCTTCTTTATCAAATCCTAAACCTTGTAGTACTTTTTCAGTCTCTCCTTGATAGTTGTATCCTCCTAAAATTTCATACAACTGCGTATCATCACTTAAATCTGTAATGAGCTGATTATAACTTTCACTTTCATAATCTGTACGCTCTGCCAATTGCACATTAATTGCTTCGAGTTTACGTTCTATAGTTTTAATTTCTTCAAAAGCTTCATAAGCTTCTTCTAATACGGTTCGGCCTTCTACAAAATCAATATCTTGTTTTAAAAAACCGATATTTACTTCCTTATCCATCGCCAATTGCCCAGAATCTGGCTCTTGTTCTTTAGATAAAATCTTGAGCATTGTAGACTTTCCTGCACCATTCTTACCAACTAATCCCACACGATCACCTGGCGTTAATCGAAAACTTATTTCTTCAAAGAGATACTCCCCTGCAAATGAGATAGATAGATTATGTATATTTAACATCAGTTTTTTTATCTTTCGTGCAAAGATCATTAAATTTGTTAGTGTAAACAAATTCCTATGCACTTCTTAAAGGGGACTAAAGTATACAGTATTTTAAAAGGTGCTTGTCCGGTGTGCCATAAAGAAAGTATGTACATAGAAAAGAACCCGTATAAACTACAATCTACTTTACAAATGCATGAACGCTGTAGCCATTGTAAAACGAAATATAAAATAGAACCTTCATTCTTTTATGGCGCGATGTATGTGAGTTACCCTGTAGGTATCGCTTTTGCTGCCACTGCTTTTGGCATTGCTAATCTTATCTTTAATATTGGGTTACTTTCCACTTTTTTTATCATTACAGCAACCATGATTATTTTCTTACCTGTTATTATGCGAGTATCTAGAAATATTTGGATTAACTTATTTTTACATTTTGATAAGCAAAAGACGATCTCATAGTTATACTAGTATTGAGAAATGAGTATCTATACTCAAGACAGGAGAAACAGGACAAGAAAAACTAATAGTTCGATTTAAAATAATACTTAATCCACTCTTAATCAGCAGAATAAACCTTATCTCCCTTTGGGAGCCGATTGAGGTGAGGGAGGCTTCATACGAAAACCCTCATCCTAACCTTCTCCCAAAGCGAGAAGGAATCAAAAATACAATTAAACACCTGAATAACAGTGTATTATTAATCGAACTAAAGTTTAATTCGAAGTTCTTTCGGAATAAAATCGATTTACATTTATTTCTTGAGTCAAAGGAACCCCTTCTTCAATACAATCATATAATTGTTTGGCTACTGTAGGCGCTATAAGCACTCCTCTACTCCCTAAACCATTAATTACATGTAAGCTACTATATACTAAATGAGTTCCTACTACAGGCCTTCGATCACGTATTGTAGGGCGTATTCCTGCTACTTGATCAATCACAGTATATGGAACATTAAGAAACGTTTTTAATTTTTGCTCTAGCGTAACTCGAGCTGCTACTGTGGGTGTAGCTGTCATATCTTTATGATCATAAGTAGCACCAACTTTATAGTAATCATTACCCAATGGAATAATAAAGATTGAAGACTTTACTGCAGCTTCTAATTGTAACGCTGCACTTTCTATAATGAGATACTCCCCTTTATTACCATACAAAGGAAGTGTATTAAAAAATGGATTTTTAAGCATCCCAAAACCTTCAACAAATACAACATGTCTTGCTTGTACTCCATTATATTCCACGCCATCCTCATGAATGGTAAGGTTAGCATACTCAAATGATTCCTTTTGTACGCACTTTTTATGTTCTAAATAGGTCAAATACAGCTCTAGTACTTGTTTTACATCAATCCTACCTGTATCTTTTACTCTACCAAAATGATAAGGTATGTCTAGTCCTTTATTGGTATTCGGAATTAAATCTGGTGATAAAAATTGAGACAAAAAGGGTTTATCTAAAGCTTCAAACCAAAGGTTTTGTTCCTCAATAGCATTAAAACGCCTTAATACCGGTAAAGGATATCGTAGTTTGTGCTCTAATTTACGCTCTATACCTTCGTAGAAAGACTTTGCCACATCCATTTGTTGATGTGCCTCCCATGCCATCGTAAAGCGCTTTAAGATGACTGGATTGTATAAGCCTCCTGCAACACGAGAAGACTGCTGAGAACGGTCTTCATATACTACAAATGACTTCTTATGTTGTTCTAACTGTTCAATAAATGACAGTCCCGCTAATCCAAAACCTACTACAATATAATCTACCATACCAATAAAAAAGAATCAAGATTCAATTTGCAATAATTATGAAGTCAACCCCTAGAAGCAAGTCCACTAGGCTTCTAACGAAAAAAGCTTTCTAATTTCGAGGCAAGCATCGGAGAATGAAACCCCCAATTTGGACTAAAACCATAAAAAACGCCCAACAAGTTGGGCGTTTTTCAATAGGGTTAAATGAAAACAGAAGTTAGTAACTCCACATATCCATTTCAAAATTTCTAATACTTTCTTTCACACGCTCACTTTCAAGAAGCTGCATTAAGGAGTTGTCTACTACATAGTCCTTAATAGCTCTATCTCCTTGGATATTATCTTCTTTATAAATAATAGAGTTAAAACGCCTTGCATTTAAGATATGATCATACGTAAAAGGCATGGAAGTATTTTTCCTATTAAATGCTTTTGCATTATGTAATGCTTCTCTTACATCTGGATACCATATCCAAAATAAAGGTACCATATCCGGCTCATCATCATCAATAAAGTTCACATCTGGTGCTACTGGCGCTATACCTAGAAGTCTATATTTCAATTCTCCTTGGCGTTTATCAAAATACCAGTATCCTCTAATGCGATATTCAGAAATATCTGCTGATGTGATATCTCTTTTATTGATATACTGAGGATCAACTCCTTCTCCTGCGTTATATTGCTCATATCCAAGATCCGTAGTGTCAATTTTAGTTAACGTAGGCTCCAAATCTTTTAATGTTCGTGTTTCAGTGAAATATGAATCTGAGTATAAATTTTTGATTTTACCACTGGTAATATTGCTAAGCAATACGTCATATACAGAACGTCTGTTTGAACCAATATTATTAGTATCAATTGGATAGTATAATGGAAAATTAACACGCTCATCAAGATCAATGATCTCCCAAGTAGTTTTTGCCCATAATACATCACGCTCATCTACATAACCGTAATCTAGAGGATTGTCATGATCGTTTTTAATCTGCTCCTCTGTTTTCTTACCAATCTGTGCTGGCTCTCCAGCATTTAAAATATTAGCCTGACCATACGAAAACATCGCTATGCAAAGACTAAAAACGGTTACCAAAAAATTTCTCAAATTCATAATCCTTACTTATTTTAGTTTGTCAATTCTACTATAACTGGAGATATTTTTTTCAATCTATATCCCGCATTTGTAGCAAGTCTTGCTTTAATATCAATAATCTGTACTGAAGAACCACGCTTAGCTTTCTGTAATACTGATTTTGCTTGGCTATTCAATCTGCTTCCAGAAACACTAACTGTTGGCTGTCCTTCAACCTTAAACTTAAAGTTTGTCACTTTTAATTTAATATCAAAATCAAAATCAGGAAGTATGGCTCCAATTGAAGCTATTTTCAATCCATTCTTTGGCATTTTGATTGATCCATCCTCACCACGTACTGTTCCTACTGGCCTTGGAATATCTTTTACTCTAAACTTCTTGTTATCACTTACCGTCGCACCATTAGCTAATTTACCACTAACTTTAATCGTTACTTCACGACCTTTAACTGTAGTTACATCCATCATGTATTTACCAGCTCCACCCGCTCTACTTAATCCTGGTGCACTAGCATTTACTGCAGGCACTCCTGGAATAGAAATCGTCATAGGGTTTTTAACACCTCTATATACCACATTCATTTTATCCGCAGATATTACTGCCGAATTTGGTCTTGGAATAACTGCATACGAACTTTCGATAGGGATTGTAATAATCGAATCTCCTTCTTTAAACTGGAATTCTCCTTTAATATCACGTTGTCCTACGTTACCTGCTGGAAAATCTAAAACAGTTTGTCCTTCTTGCATTGACTCTGGAGCCAACTCTTTTCCATTTACGATTACTTTGTGTGCTTTTAACGTTTTATCTTTCTTACCTAGAACGATTTTTCCTTTAAATTTCTCTCCAGAAAAGAAAGCGGTTTTGTCTGCAACAACAATAGCTTCAAAATTTGATAATGAAACTTCAGTTTCTAACTGACCTGATAACATTTTAGACAACACTTTACTTTCTGTATTCTTAATATCAGATTGTAATTGTGTAAGTTTAGTTAAAGATGCTACTAAAGGATATCCTTCAAAATTATACTTCAACCAATCGATTTTTACGCCATCTCTATTTGCTACTGGTTGTGTTGAAAACATCGTACGCACGTCTGTAGCAATACCTTTATATTTTTCATCCAATAAACCTGCAACACCTTCTCTGTAGGCTCCAATTTTTTTAACGAACTCTTCTCCTTGAGGTGTAATCTTACCTCCTTTAAAGAAAATCTCATCCAATAAATCAGGCTTATCCATCGTTACATAATCTGTAGGATCTGATAAATCTTTGGTAAGCGCACCTTTTATACCTTCTAAATACGAATACAATTCAGCTGAGATTTTACCTGTCTGATCTGCTTTCTCTTTTAAAGGTTTGTACTTTTCTGTTTGTTCTTCTACTTTAGCCTCTAATCCAGCCATAAACGCACTATTACGTTCTGTAGATGCTTGATTTGATACGACTAATTTTTCGTTCATCAAACCAAATGCTGCTAGTACTTCTTTTGACATATTTAATGCCAACATTGCAATGAAAACGAGATACATCAAGTTTATCATTTTCTGCCTTGCGGATAATTTTCCTCCTGCCATGTGTTATATATTTTTTGGTAGTTATACGTTATTTTTAATTTAATTAGTACAAATTACTTTGTACTCATAGCACTTAACATACCACCATATACTCCATTTAAAGAAGAAAGATTACTCGCTAAACTTTCCATTTGCTCTTTCAATTTCGTTGCATTTTCCGCAATTGCCTCGTTTGCAGCCGCTTGCTTAGAAGAAGATTCTAATTGTACTTTATATAAGCTATTTAAAGATTCCATTTGAGCAGCAGCCAACGTCATTTCCTCACCGTATTTCTTCTGTCCTTGCATTGCATCAACAGTAGGAGAAATATTTTTTGCAGCGCCTTCAAAATTACGGATACTCTCTCCTAGACTAGTCATTAAACTAGAATCTACTCTAGCTTCTTTTAACATATCATCTAATTTTTTAGACAATAACCCTTCTGGAGTTTCTTTCTCTTTTTTGTCTTTTTTACCATTACTTGCACCACCACCTAATTCTGGATATACTAAAGACCAATCTAAATCGTCATCTACAGGTTCAAATGCTGAAATTGTAAATACTAGTGCTTCTGTAATTAGTCCTGCAATTAACATTGCGTTACCTCCAGGCCAGTGCATAATTTTAAATAATGCTCCTAGGATTACAACGGCCGCACCTAGACCGTATACCATATTCATTAATTTTTTGCTTGCTTTAGAATTTGCCATAATTAAAGTTTTAATTTTTTTTAATAATAAAAAAGGTTAGTTAATAGATAGATTATTTGGGGACTTACTTATTTCGAGTATTATTTTTTCCAGTAACGTCAGTACCCATATAGTCCTGAACGGTTCTGAATCCAATATAGCTACGAGCTGAATCGGCGTATTCGTAATCTCTGGTGCTTACCTGTAGGAAATAAGCAACATCTTTCCAAGATCCTCCACGCACGACTTTACGTTTATTCTGATCATCACTAACATTTGGGTTCATTGATGATACATATTCATAAGAGGACGCATCGTAAGAAGATTGTACCCACTCTGATACGTTACCTGCCATGTTATATAAATTGTAATCGTTTGGTTCAAAAGTTTTAGCTTCTACTGTATATAAGAAGTTATCTGCGGCGTAGTTCCCTCTCAATGGTTTAAAGTTTGCTAAGAAACACCCTCTATCATTCATTGCATAAGGCCCACCCCATGGATATGTTGTAGATTCTAAACCTCCTCTAGCGGCATACTCCCATTCTGCCTCTGTAGGCAATCTAAAGTAATTTACTAGCTCTTTGCTTTTTTGTTTTTGAAACGTATTCTTCTCTATAGTTCTCCAAGTACAGAATGCCTTTGCTTGCTCCCAAGATACTCCAACCACTGGATAATCATCGTAAGCACTATGCCAGAAATAATCATTATGCATTGGTTCATTATAAGAATAACTAAAATCCTTGATCCATACCGTAGTATCTGGATACACTTCAATCACTTCTTCTTTTACGAAATCTTTTCTTCTTCCTGCTTTAGATCTTGCTGCAGATTGAATATCCATCCAAGTAAATCTAAACTGAAACTTACTAACATCTAAAGTACGTCTTCCGTTATAGGATTCCTCTAATGGGATATACATAGTATCCATCACCTCAGCATAATATTCATCTGGATAATCTTCAACATCCCAGATAATATCTTCATTTTTATTTAATTTTCTTCCTTCATATCCAGTCTCTCCAGTTCCGCTATAATTATCATAGACATACTTTTCATAGACTGACATATCTTCGGTATCCGCATCTAAAAACGCATATTCTCCAATACCATCATCTCCTGGTGTTTTCCCAAGCTCATCTGCAATAATTGCTAAACGCATTCTGATTACAGAATCCCGTACCCATCGCACAAACTGACGGTATTCACTATTTGTGACTTCAGTTTCATCCATATAAAAAGAACGTACTGTTACGGTCTTTGTTGGGGCATTGGCTAGTGCTGCTTTATCATCATCAGCTTTACCCATAATGAACGACCCTCCGGGGATCAGCGTCATTCCATACGGTTTTACCGGATGCCATTTTTTTCCCTTTACACCAGTAAGTTCTCCACGGTTTCCCCCACCGCAACTTACTAATATTGCTGCAAGAGCAAAGAGTGATACAATTTTCCTCATAACTTTTTTCGGTTAAGATCTTCAATATTTAAGGTAGTAAACCTATTTATTTATTTCCAGAAAAACAATTTTTTTCTGGAAAAACATTAAACCTCTGTAATTATACATTTGTTAAACTTCATTTTTTTGTTTTGCTTTATACCATCTTTCAGGTATTTCTTGATTACAAGCCTTTTCATAATCATCATAGGTGCAAGGTAATAACGTATTTCTTTGCAATTTATTATTCCCAGAGGCGACAAACGGAATCTCAATCCACCACCGGTCTGTTACTGCACTCTTATAAAAGGATAATATTTCATCCCCTACAGGCACATTGTAATGTAATATATTACTTTCATCTTTAACAGTCACTTCATCTGATCGATATGCCACGCCTTCTATAAAATACCAAATAATCTGCGCTACTATAGCTTTCATATTTGGGGATTTACTGTATTTTTCATATTCAAAAATACCAAACGTTTTGACCTTATCACTAATGCCTGCATACCTAGAAACTGCACATATTTCCCGAGTATTAAACCCATTTGGGGCGTACTCACCTTCATGATCCCCTAGCGTTTCTAACGCTCCTAAATCCATGACCACTATATCGGCATCTCGCATCACAGGCTCCACAATTGTAACATCTGAAACTACCGTTCCTAAACGATAGGCGTCAAAGTACAACTTTTCTATCAAATCTACCTCCTCTTGAGCGTTAAAATATGCCTGATAACCGATATTACTGTAATTAAATAGGTTATAAGGCTTATTTATGATGATTTTTCCTACAAAAGAGGTGTTTGTTATCGGAAGTGACGAATTTCCCAAATCAAATTTAGGGTCAACATTAACAAGATTAACCATTCTATCCAATACATCGAATGCTCTATATTGAGGGTATACCAAATCCTGACTTCCTCCAATAAGAATAGGAATACAATTTTTGCGCAACAACTCCATCATCACTTCTTGCACCAAAAAATAAGTATCACTAACTTGATCTCCCGCATGGATATCTCCTAAATCCGCAATAGTAACCGACCAATTACCCGTATACAAACTGTACAAAGATTTTCGGATACCATCAAAATTGAATGCTGGATTTTCTAAGGTTCCATTTCTACACTCTAGCACACCTAGTAGTGCTATCGTTACTCCTTCTAGTTCTGGAACTCCGTATGAAGCTGTATGTATTCTTATATTTTTACCTAAAGTTTGATCTGGCAATACTGCTACCGCTTCTACGAGATCATTATGTACTGGTGATAAAAATTCAAGCGCCATATTATTTCTTTTTGGTCGTTGCCTTTTTAGTAGTCGTCTTTTTGGTCGTTGCCTTTTTCGTAGTTGTCTTTTTTGCTCTAGTTTTCTTTTTAGGAGCATTCTTTTCAATTAATGCTTCTACTTTTTCTAAGGTTAATTTTGTCGCATCTACGGTTTTTGGCAATTCTATTTTTATTTTTCCTTTAATAATATTACTCCTACCCCATCGCGCTTTTTCGACACGAATTCCTTCTGCTTCCCAATTATGAAGCACTTTATCAATTTCTTTCTGCTTTTTATCTTCAATCAGCGTAATAAGGTCTTGGTCTGAAAGGTTATCAAAATCATATTTTTTATTGACATTAATAAACATCCCATTCCATTTGATAAAAGGGCCAAATCTTCCTGTACCTTTTTGCACTGGTAAATCTTCATACACATATATCGGAGCGTCTGCTTTCTCTTTAGCATCAATTAACTCCTCTGCTCTTTCTAAAGTGACATCTAATGGATCTTCACCCTTTTCTAAAGAAACAAACTTTTCTCCAAAACGGATATAAGGTCCAAATCGACCATTACTTACGATCACTGATTCTCCTTTATACACACCTAACTCTTTAGGCAATTGAAATAAATCTAAAGCTTGCTCAAAAGTAATTCCGCTTAGTGTTTGTCCTGGGCTTAAACTTGCAAACAAAGGTTTCTCTTCATCTTCTACAGATCCAACCTGAACCATTGGTCCAAATTTACCCAAACGCACACTTACAGGTTTTCCACTTTCTGGATGTTTTCCTAAAATACGCTCTCCTACTTCGCGCTCCGCATTTTCCGAAACATCTTCTACAATAGGATGAAATTCTTTATAAAAATCACCCATAACATGAGTCCAATCTTCATTTCCTTCAGCAATGTCATCAAAATCCTGTTCTACTTTTGCCGTGAAATTATAATCCAATACCGCAGAAAAATGGTTGACTAAAAAGTCATTTACCACCATTCCTACATCGGTAGGAATCAATTTTCCTTTATCACTACCTACTTTTTCTAAAAGTTCTTTTTCCTGAACGTTGTCTCCAGAAAGTCGCATTTGAATGTAATTTCGCTCTTCTCCTTCTTTAGCACCCTTCTCTACATACTTTCTATTTTGTATCGTAGATATTGTTGGGGCATAAGTAGAAGGACGTCCAATACCTAGTTCTTCTAATTTTTTTACTAATGCAGCTTCAGAATAGCGACTAGGCGGCCGCGTAAAACGCTCTGTTGCTGAAATATATTTATGAAATAAAGCTTCCTTTACTTTCATTGCTGGCAAGATCCCTTCTTGTTCTTCATCTTCATCATCACTTCCTTCCAAGTATACTTTTAGAAATCCTTCAAACTTTATCACCTCTCCATTAGCATTAAACTGATCATTATGGGTATTGGCTTGAATTTTTACTTGGGTACGTTCTAATTTCGCATCACTCATTTGAGATGCAATAGCGCGTTTCCAAATCAATTCATATAACCGTTGCTGATCTGGATCTATATTAACTGTATGTCTAGAAAAATCTGTTGGACGAATCGCTTCGTGTGCCTCTTGAGCTCCTTTTGCTTTTCCTTTATATTGTCTTTGCTCACTATACTCCTGTCCATACGCAGCAATAATTTCTGCCTTTGCTCCTTTTTGAGCTTCACCAGATAGATTTACACTATCTGTTCTCATATAGGTAATCAATCCAGCTTCATACAAGCGTTGTGCTAGTGTCATTGTCTTCGTTACCGAATTGTACAACTTTCGAGAAGCCTCTTGTTGTAAGGTCGAAGTTGTAAACGGTGGTGCTGGTGATTTTTTAGCTGGTTTTGTAGTTAAGTCAGCGACTTGAAACGTCGCACCCACATTTTGATTTAAAAAAGCTTCTGCTTCTTTCTTCGTTTTGATGTTTTTTGGAAGTTTTGCCTTAAATGACTTTCCATCTTTATTTGAAAACTCTGCATCAATTCGATAAGACCCTAAAGGTTTGAACCCTAAAACATCCCGCTCACGCTCCACAATTAACCGCACGGATACCGACTGAACTCTACCTGCCGACAACCCTCCTTTTACCTTTCGCCATAATACTGGAGACAATTCATACCCTACTAATCGATCCAAAACTCTTCTGGCTTGTTGAGCATTAACTAGATTATAATCGATCTTACGCGGATTTTCGATTGCTTTTAAAATTGCCTTTTTCGTAATTTCATGAAAAACAATCCTACGCGTTTTGGATTCTTCTAAACCTAATTCTTCTGCTAGATGCCAAGCGATCGCTTCTCCCTCTCGATCCTCATCACTTGCTAACCATACCATTTCTGCTTTTTTGGATAAGCTCTTTAATTTCTTAACGATATCTTTCTTATCCGCCGAAACGACATACTTGGGTTTAAAGTTTCCTTCAACATCCACACCTAACTCCTTGGAAGGTAAATCTGCAATATGCCCAAAACTGGACGCTACTGTATATTCTTTTCCTAGAAACTTTTCTATCGTCTTAGCCTTTGCAGGTGACTCTACAATCACTAAATTCTTAGCCATATTGGTTATTTTTGAGAGGACAAAAGTATAGGAATTTTTTAATATTAATATTTTTCTTTAACTTTTTTGAAATAAAAATAAATAAAACAAGCGTTTTATCATGATTCTATCAAAGAAATATCATCAAAATCAGCCTTCGAATCTTCGTCATCAAAACCAATAGCATCTTTGTATAAATAATACATAGGTATATGTACAAAAGAAACTGTAGCAAAAACACCTATACAACACATCGCCATTCCTACGGTTTGCGCTAACATAGATGAAAATATGATAAGTCCAAAAGCGGTTAGCCAAAGTTTATTACCCAAATTCAAACTAGATTTCACTAAATCTGTAACGCTTAATTCTGGATTGAATGCGAGGAAACATAATAGCCATTCCAAGCAATACATGCACCAATCCTTCTGACCATACTTTTTTAAAGAGTTCTATACTTTTACTAAAAATAGTACCAAAATCAACTGGCTTACTATTTTCTATCTTTTCATGAAGGGTATTCGTGTTCATTAGCCTCTAAAATTATAATTTAAAACGCAAATATAGATATACCCTATTCTATACATCAGTATAACTTTATATTTAAGTACAGATTAACACTATTCTTTACAAATAAAACTCTGCCACTTTGTCATAAAAGCTTATAAGCCGTATCTTTGCATCTTATTTGACTACTATTTTGTAGTCAAATACCTCGGAGCAAGCTCACGAGACATCCAGCGGATACCTATTTTTTACATTTCGAGGCAAGCCTCGGAGAATTAAACTCCACAATGTGGATGAAATCATGAATTATGGAGAAAAGCATAGACGAAAGCGTCCAAGGGCAATCGCTACACTTAGATCAGAAAAAACAGAACACTCGAAAGCTTTTTATAGAAAGCTATGGGTGTCAAATGAACTTTAGTGATAGTGAGGTTGTAGCGTCCATATTATCAAAAGAAGGATTTAATACCACTCCAAATTTAGAAGATGCTGATTTAGTATTGGTAAACACCTGTTCTATTCGAGAAAAAGCAGAACTCACGGTGCGTAAGCGTTTAGAAAAATACAATGCCGTAAAAAAAATAAATCCTAAAATGAAAGTGGGCGTATTGGGCTGCATGGCAGAACGCTTAAAAGATAAGTTTCTAGACGAAGAAAAGATAGTAGATCTTGTTGTGGGTCCAGACGCTTATAAAGATTTGCCCAATCTAATTAAAGAAGTTGATGCAGGGCAAAATGCTGTAAATGTTATTTTATCCAAAGAAGAAACCTACGGTGACATCGCTCCAGTACGTTTGCAAAGTAATGGGGTCTCTGCCTTTGTATCGATTACGCGAGGGTGCGATAATATGTGCACATTTTGCGTAGTTCCGTTTACTCGAGGAAGAGAACGTAGTAGAGAACCACAAAGTATTTTACATGAAATCGACGAATTAGTACAAACTAATTATAAAGAAATTACGTTATTAGGACAAAATGTAGACAGCTACCTTTGGTATGGTGGTGGTCTTAAAAAAGATTTTGACAAAGCCAGTGAATTTCAAAAAGCGACGGCTACAAACTTCGCCATGCTTTTAGAAATGGTAGCCGTGCGCTATCCTAAATTACGCATTCGATTCTCAACATCAAACCCTCAGGATATGACGTTGGATGTCATTGATGTAATGGCAAAACATATCAACATCTGCAAGCACATTCATTTACCCATACAAAGCGGAAGTGATCGTATTTTGAAAAAAATGAACCGTTTACATACGCGCCAGGAATACCTAGATTTGATTACAAAAATTAAATTGCGAATTCCTGAATGTTCGATTACACAAGATATGATTATCGGGTTCCCTACAGAGACAGAGGAAGATCATCAAGACACACTATCTTTATTGGAAGCTGTAAAATATGAACATGGATACATGTATACGTATTCAGAAAGACCGGGCACTAGTGCTGGGCGTAACATGGATGATGATATCCCAGAAGCTACTAAAAAGCGACGATTAGCCGAGTTGATTATAGTGCAACGAAAACATTCCGAATTAAAACACCAAAGCTATATCGGACAAACCTTTGAAGTGCTAATCGAAAAAGAATCTAAAAAATCCGATCAACACTGGAGCGGAAGAACAACAAAAAATACGGTAGCCATATTTCCAAAAGAACAGTACGCTATTGGTGACTTTGTAATGGTAACTGTCGAAGACGCTACCAGTGCAACATTGATAGGAACAGCAATTGGATATGCTACTCAAAATTAACATCAAACCATGGAATCTATACAGGCAATAAAACAACGATTTGGAATCATAGGAAATAACCCTAAACTCAATCGTGCAGTAGAAAAAGCTATTCAAGTAGCGCCTACAGACATTTCTGTATTAGTTACTGGTGAAAGTGGTGTAGGTAAAGAAAGTATTCCAAAAATCATACACTCTTTATCACATCGAAAACACGGTAAATCTATTGCGGTAAACTGTGGCGCAATACCTGAAGGCACTATAGACAGTGAGTTATTCGGTCATGAAAAAGGTGCATTTACAGGAGCTACACAAACCCGAAGCGGTTATTTTGAAGTTGCCGATGGAGGCACCATTTTTTTAGATGAAGTTGGCGAGTTACCCCTAACTACACAAGTTAGACTATTACGTGTTCTAGAAAATGGAGAGTTTATCAAAGTAGGATCTTCCAAAATGCAAAAAACGGATGTACGGATCGTCGCAGCGACCAATGTAAATATGTTTGAAGCTATTAAAAAAGGAAGGTTTAGAGAAGATCTATATTATCGATTGAGTACCGTAGAAATCTTATTGCCGCCCCTTAGGGAACGAAAAGAAGACATTCATTTACTCTTTAGGAAATTCTCCTCTGATTTTGCTACGAAATATAAAATGCCGACCATCCGATTAGAGGATACTGCTATTGCATTGTTAGAAAAATACCGTTGGAATGGTAATATTAGACAATTGCGCAACGTAGCAGAGCAAATTTCAGTCCTTGAACAAAACAGAGGTATTGATGTCCCAACATTACACGGTTACCTACCCAATATAGGTACAAATTTACCCGCCATTATTTCAAAAGAGAAAAAAGAAAGTGACTTTAGTAATGAAAGAGAGATTTTGTACAAAGTATTGTTTGACATGAAAGGGGATTTGAATGATCTCAAAAAACTTACTATGGAACTCATGCAGCATGGCGACTCTAAACAAGTCCAAAAAGACAATGAAGGGTTGATTCAAAAAATATACAAAGAAGAAGAGGAAGATCTCCGTTTTGAAAGTACTGCGGCAAACGAACCTGCTGAAGTGCTTCAGATTAATGCTCCTCAATTACCTCCAAAAGAAAAAGAAGACGATAAATATCACTTTGCTGAAGAGATTGAAGAAGAAGAAACGCTTTCCCTTCATGATAAAGAATTAGAACTGATCAAAAAATCTTTAGAGCGACATCGCGGCAAACGAAAAGCCGCTGCAGAGGAATTAGGCATTAGTGAACGTACATTATACCGTAAAATAAAACAATATGATCTTTAAAAATTTAGAATTCAGAATTCAGAATTCTGTAAAAAGCTAGCAGTACTACTTTACGTTATATTACTTTGCGGCAGCATGTCTTTGATCCAAGGGTGCGGCGCATATTCATTTACAGGAACTTCCATTGCTCCTGATGTGAAAACATTTCAAGTAAATTTTTTCCAAAATCAATCTCCTATTGTAATTCCAGGTATCGATCAAACCTTTACCAATCAGTTACAAGATTTAATCCTAAATCAAACCAATTTAGATTTAGTCACCAATAGCGGGGATCTTATTTATGAAGGAGAGATTGTACAATATTATATTGCACCAACATCTGCAACATCACAAAATACTGCTGCGCAAAATCGATTATCGATTGCCATAAACCTTAGATTTTACGACACAAAAGATCCTACACAAGATCTAGAACAACGATTTTCGTTCTTCTTTGATTATCCTGCAGCACAATCTGAAAATGTTGCACGAGAGCAAGCTATAGAAGTTATTTATGAACGGATTACACAAGATATTTTTAATGCTACTTTAGCAAAGTGGTAAACCCTATAGAAATACTATAATTTACAACACCCACTATTATAAAATTAAATATACCAAAATATGATTTTCACAAAAAGAATAAAACTATTTTTGATTTCATCAATTGCAATGTCATTTTTATTTGTGGCTTGTCATTCATATCATAACGTAGCGGATTCTTCTACAAACCTTGATCCGCAAAAAATACGCACATTACAACTAGGTGGCGGATCAAGTGGCATGGAGCAGCTTAACGATAGTACTTATGTAGTTGTATATGACCTCAAAAACTATGCAAAAGGAATTAGACTAGGCTTGGTTAATATCTCAGACGATGCTATCGTAGTGTCTCCAATTGAAATTGATGCTTGGGGTAAAGAAGGCATCTCAAGCGATCTAGAAAGTATATGTGCTATTCCAGGTAGAACAAATGAATTTCTAATTGCTGAATCCGGAAACTGGAAAGGGAACTTTGGAAGAATATTTCATATTCAGTTAGCTATAAGTACACGCAAAGCAAAAGTTCTGAATAGCTTTAAACCTCCAATACTAAAAGAAAACAACTCCGATATTGTAGGAGATCAATATGAAGCCATAGTTTGTTTAGCATATCGTGAACATGAAAAGATTATTATTTTAGGCGAAAGAGGAGGCTCTAAATATACCCCATCAGGAAGATTAAGATGGGGGATTTGGAATATTAAAAATAACACATTGACTATGAGCAAAGAAGGCTCTAATGGAGTGCCAGTAAACGCACCAGGGAACTGGTCTGATACGCAATTAAAAAGAAGCATTACTGATATTCATCTGGATAATAAAAGTACTATTTGGGCTTCAGCTTCTGAAGATACAGGTGATGCGGGTCCTTTTTATTCTGTAATTTATAAATTAGGAAAGATCAATCCTATAAATACAGACCAACCTTTTACAGTTGATGATAAGCCTAGTTTAGGAAAAGAAATTCATGGGTTCAAAATAGAAGCATTGTCGGGTCGACAAAAAGGTATAAATTGCACACATTCTTTTGGCACAGAAGATGAAAATTATGGTGGCGTATGGAGGCCTATACAAATAGACCTATAAATGAAATGATCACCCGTAAAAATGTCTTTTGAAAAAAAATCTTACGGAATCAAAAGACAAATGAAGTAAAAATCATGAAAGGTAAATAAAATAATGACCTAAAGATCATAAGAACTAGCTTGGAGATTAAAACATTTATATCATTACTACAGCATCCCGAATCTATATCGAGAGCACAATTAACTGCATTAAGTGAGTTAACCTCCTTGTTTCCGTATTTTCAATCCGCACGATGTTTACATCTTAAAGGTTTAAAAGATCAAGATAGTTTTTTATACAATCAAGAACTTAAAAAAACCGCAGCATACACTACCGATCGAAGTGTACTGTTTGATTTTATTACAACCTTACATCGTGTTGAAAACACAACAGAACCATCGGCGTCACTACAACACAACACGCTCCCCTCTATCCCTCAACACGAAATCGAAGTAACGGATGAAACCATACTGAATACAGAAACGCCTAGTGATGCAAAAAACACCACAACAGTTGAAGCCATAGCAACAACATTGGACGTGAATGCACCTTTAAACTTTGATCGCAATGAGGTACATTCATTTTCTGAATGGTTACAAATCACATCATTACGCCCTATCCATAGGGATACCGATGCCATCAACCAAAAAGAGCCAGAAAAAGAAATCCTAAAAAAAGACTCCCCACAAAAACAACAATTGCGACTTATTGATAAGTTTATCTCTGAAAACCCTAAGATTCCACCCGTGTCAAAAAACACAAAATCGCGCAGTATCGTAACGGAAGACACTAGCACTCCAGACGAATTAATGACTGAAACTTTAGCAAAAGTATACCTTGCTCAAAAAAATTATAAAAAAGCAATTCAGGCTTACAAAATATTAATTTTGAAAAATCCCGAAAAAAGTGGTTTCTTTGCAGACCAAATTCGATCAATACAACAATTAAAAGACAATAAATAACACTATAACCGATGACAACATTCTCAATATTTCTAATCTTAATCGTTATCGTAGCCTTCTTACTCATTGTAGTAATTATGGTTCAAAACCCTAAAGGAGGTGGATTAGCTTCATCTTTTGGTGGTGGTGGATCTCAACAATTGGGTGGCGTAAAGAAAACCTCGGACTTTTTAGATAAAAGTACTTGGACACTTGCTACATTATTACTGGTGTTAATTTTACTATCCAATTTAGGATTGAATAAAAAAACAGAGGTAGAGTCTCAAGTACCTAATGTAGAAGCAACTGTTCCTATACCGACAGACAATTCTGCTGCAGAATAATGTTTCCAGACGAAAAACAATAGTAAAAATGCCGACTTGTCATACAAGTCGGCATTTTTTATTTCATTTTGTCAGGATGATAGCACTGGCATAATTTCTGAACTACAGGTGTACAGACATACTTGTCTTAAAACAATAAATGTATAACTTAAATAAATCGAATTATAATGGGAGTAAATATTAAACCTCTTTCAGATCGTGTTGTCGTTGAACCTCTTCCTGCGGAGACACAAACCGCTTCAGGAATTTTCATTCCCGATTCAGCTCAAGAAAAACAACAAAAAGGAAAAGTCGTTGCCGTAGGTACTGGAAAAAAAGATGAAAAAATGACCGTAAAAGTTGGAGATACTATACTACACAAATCCTATGGTGTAGATGAGCTAAAACTAGAAGGTAAGGATTATCTTATCATGAGTGAGGATGCTATACTAGCGATCATATAATACTGGTGTAGGCAAGCAATGATTGGCACTCCTTTAGGTTCTGATCAGTATATACGCCTTCATCAAAATCTAGCAGTACAAAAAACACAAATCAAAAAACATAAGCCTTTTATACATTCAAAAGAAAGGCATTTATAACATAAATTTATTATGGCAAAAGACATAAAATTTGACTTAGAAGCTCGCGACGGAATTAAACGTGGTGTAGATGCATTAGCCAATGCAGTAAAAGTAACCTTAGGCCCTAGAGGGCGTAACGTAATTATCAGTAAATCTTTTGGAGCACCTACAGTAACTAAAGATGGGGTATCTGTTGCAAAAGAAATTGAGCTAGAAGATCCCTTAGAAAATATGGGTGCACAAATGGTAAAAGAAGTAGCTTCTAAAACCAACGACTTAGCGGGTGACGGAACAACTACAGCTACAGTACTTGCACAAGCGATCGTTAAAGAAGGGTTAAAAAATGTAGCTGCAGGTGCAAATCCAATGGATTTAAAACGCGGAATTGACAAAGCTGTAAAAGCAATTACTGACGATCTTTCAAAACAAACTAAAGAAGTAGGAAGCTCTTCTGAAAAAATTAAGCAAGTGGCTTCGATCTCTGCAAATAACGATGAAGTTATCGGAGAACTTATTGCACAAGCTTTTGGTAAAGTAGGAAAAGAAGGTGTAATCACTGTAGAAGAAGCTAAAGGTACTGAAACGTATGTGGATGTTGTAGAAGGAATGCAATTTGACAGAGGGTACTTATCGCCATACTTTGTGACAAACAGCGAAAAAATGACCACAGAGCTAGAAAGCCCTTACATTTTATTATATGATAAGAAGATTTCTGCAATGAAAGATTTGTTATCGATATTAGAAGCCGTAGCACAAACCGGAAAACCATTATTAATCATTGCTGAAGATGTAGATGGAGAAGCACTAGCTGCTTTAGTAGTCAACAAATTGCGTGGAGCTTTAAAAATTGCTGCTGTAAAAGCACCAGGTTTTGGAGATCGTCGTAAAGCAATGCTTGAAGATATCGCTATCTTAACTGGAGGTACTGTTATCTCTGAAGAGCGTGGATTTACATTAGAGAATGCTACTATTGATCAGTTAGGAACTGCAGAAAAAATAGCAATCGATAAAGACAATACTACTGTGGTAAACGGTTCTGGAGATCACGAATTGATCAAAAACAGAGTCAACCAAATCAAATCACAAATCGAAACGACTACCTCTGACTACGACCGTGAGAAATTACAAGAGCGTTTAGCAAAACTTGCTGGTGGTGTTGCTGTACTGTATGTAGGTGCGGCTTCTGAAGTAGAGATGAAAGAGAAGAAAGACCGTGTAGACGATGCATTACACGCGACTAGAGCCGCTGTAGAAGAAGGCATTGTTGCTGGTGGTGGTGTTGCCTTAGTGCGCGCAAAAACGGTGTTAGGAAAAATCGATGCTGATAATGCTGATGAAGCTACAGGAATCCAAATCGTAAACCGTGCTATCGAAGCACCGCTGCGAACTATTGTAGAAAATGCTGGAGGAGAAGGATCTGTTGTCATTGCTAAAGTAATCGAAGGTAAAAAAGATTTTGGATACAACGCCAAGTCTGAAGAATATGTAGACATGTTAAAAGCAGGGATCATCGATCCTAAAAAAGTAACACGTGTAGCTTTAGAAAATGCAGCTTCAGTATCAGGAATGATCTTGACTACAGAATGTGCATTAATCGATATTGCAGAAGAAGCTCCTGCCGGAGGTGGAATGCCACCAATGGGCGGAGGAATGCCTGGAATGATGTAATCCTAACTGCTCAAACAAAACCAATAAAAGCCAACTCTTTTACTAAAGAGTTGGCTTTTTTGATCTCATGAATTGGTGCGTCTAAAAATAGTGATTATATTTAGTACATAAACCGCTATATCATAGTATCCGTTTATAAACGTTTAAAAACGGTTAAGTTACTCATATAAGGAATATATCATTACCTTTACGGATATACAATTGTTGT
>CALFCI010000072.1 GCA_937951135.1 uncultured Aquimarina sp.
CTCTGGAACTATGCTACAAGCCTTTTCGATCAGGGTTTCACTTTTTTTTCATAATTTAAACTTTTATAAAATTAAACGATACTACAAGGTAGCTAATTACAAATAAAGTAAAAAAGCTACCTTTAGGTTTAGTTCAACAACTGCTCCAAAATAGCTTGAGCAGAGATTCCACAATGATCATATAATTGCTCGGTAGTTCCATGATCAATAAATTGGTCAGGGATACCCAGCGTTATGATTTTAATGTTAAGATCATGCTCATTTGCAAATTCCAAGATCGCACTACCAAAGCCTCCAGTAATCACGCCGTCTTCTATGGTTAGTATGGTTTCGAATTGCTTAAAAATTTCTTGTAGTGTGTTGTGGTCTAGTGGTTTGATAAATGGAAAATTATAATGGGCTACTGCATCAGGATTTGGATGCATTGCAATAGCAGTGGTTACATTTTGAGCGATACTACCCGTAGAGAGCACAGCGATGTGTTTACCTTGCTGTAAGCGTTGCGCTTTTCCAATGGGTATTTTTTGCATTGGCAATTGCCAATCGATAAGCGTTCCCCGACCTCTAGGGTATCGTATGGTTATGGGATGTCCTAATCCTAAAGAAGCCGTATATAATAGATTTCGCAATTCAATTTCGTTATGAGGAGCCGCAACAATCATATTTGGAATACAGCGCAGTTGTGCAATATCAAAAACCCCATGATGTGTAGCACCATCTGCACCTACCAATCCAGCGCGATCGATACAAAAAATAACAGCTAGATTTTGCAAAGCGACGTCATGAATAATTTGATCATACGCCCGTTGTAAAAAGGTGGAGTAAATGGTGCAAAAAGGAATCAATCCTTGTGTCGCCATGCCTGCTGCAAGTGTAACCGCATGTTGTTCTGCAATGCCCACATCAAAAGCCCTTTCTGGAATGGCGTCCATCATATATTTTAAGGAACTTCCTGTAGGCATTGCTGGTGTAATCCCTACAATTTTTTCATTGGCTCTTGCGAGTTCCAATAGCGTATGTCCAAAAACATCTTGAAATTTCGGTGGCTGAGTTGCACTAGTTTTAGGGGCTAGTTTTCCTGTTTTGGCATCAAACTTACCAGGTGCATGATACGTTACTTGGTGTTTTTCTGCTTCTGGAAGCCCTTTTCCTTTGGTGGTAATAATATGTAAAAACTTAGGGCCTTTGGTTGCTTTTAATTGGGTTAAGGTTTCTAATAATAACGGAATATCATGACCATCAATCGGTCCAAAATAATTAAAATTCAAGGCTTCAAAAATATTATCGGTTTGTGTAGCCTGTCCTGTTTTAGCTTTGGTAAGATATGCTTTTAAAGCGCCTACGCTAGGATCAATACCAATAGCATTATCGTTTAAGATCACCAGCATATTAGCATCTGTGACCCCTGCATGATTCAATCCTTCAAAAGCCATTCCGCTAGCAATAGAAGCATCTCCAATCACCGCAATATGTTGTTTATTAAGATCCCCTTGTAATCGAGAGGCAATTGCCATTCCTAATGTAGCCGATATCGAAGTAGAGGAATGTCCAGCTCCAAACGTATCATATATACTTTCACTGCGTTTAGGAAAACCACTAATGCCGCCCCATTGGCGATTGGTGTGAAAAGTATCTCTGCGACCAGTTAAGATTTTATGAGGATAGGCTTGATGTCCAACATCCCATACCAAAAGATCATTAGGCGTATCAAATATGTAGTGTAATGCAACCGTAAGTTCAATTACGCCCAAACTAGCTCCTAGATGTCCCTCTTTTGTAGCCACAATATTGATCACAAAATTCCGAAGTTCTTTAGCGACCTGATTTAAGTGTTCAGGGGTAAGCTTTCGTAAATCGGAAGGACTCTTAATGTGATGGAGGAACTCGTCTTGCATGTACAACTACTTTGAGTTGCAAAATTACGATTTTAAAATAGCTTTGTCCTTATACTTATTAGGGTTGTTTTATTGCGGTAGTATGAATTCCAATACTATCAGTTGGCATAGAAATGTCACCTAGTATAAAGTCTTCTTCTACGGTGTCTTGGGGTATAGGCTCGTGGATCGGAATTCCCATTGTAATAAAGTCGTCCTCAATATACTCATGAATAAGTGCAGGAGGCTTTGGAGGCACATGATGATCACTACTATCCTTTAATGCAGTAGCACATGTTTTTTGAAGCGTATCCGAGATTTTAATAGTATGACCGGTCTCTTTTACTTCATTAGCATCAATAATAACAATGCTGTCAATGACTTGCGGTTTTCCATCCATATTGGTACAGCTTAATAATGTAGTGCCCATAACAATGAATATCGCTAATAAGAATGAAGATCGAAATGAATGTCGTTGTTGTATGATGTGTTTAGGAATAGTGAAGGTAAGCCCTTCCAATTGTGTTTTTTTAAAACGACCACAAAGTTTACCTTCTTTGCGAAATACAGCCTGTATCTCTTCATCAGTTTTATTGGTAAAATCAACAACTGTTTTGGTGCAAGAACTACAAAACCGACCTTTAGCATTAGGAGTCATTGCATTCCAATCTTCATGACAAGGTATTGGTATTGAGATTTTATAGGGTGTTTCTATAAGTTTGTGATATTTCGTAAGTGATACAATAAATGTACCATACAGGAGTAGCGTATACTACCCTTGTACTAGTGAATTAAAGCCCCTGTTTTAAGGGAGCTATTTTTGAAGTAATCACGCTAGATTTTCTTAATTTTGTATGGTAACTCATTTAAGAATGTAATTATGTTTGAAGATCCTTATGATGATGCTCATTTTATGCGAAAAGCATTACAAGAAGCAGAAGCAGCTTATGAAAAAGGCGAAATTCCGATAGGAGCCGTAGTTGTGGTAGGAGATCGAGTGATTGCTAGAGCACATAACCTTACGGAATTATTAAATGATGTTACTGCACATGCTGAAATGCAAGCGATTACAGCAGCAGCTAATTTTTTAGGAGGTAAATACTTAAATGAATGTACCTTGTATGTGACTATAGAGCCTTGTCAAATGTGTGCAGGAGCTTTGTTTTGGAGTCAAATCAAGAAGATTGTGTATGGCGCTAGAGATGAGCAACGGGGTTGTATTGCCATGGGAACTACATTGCATCCTAAAACTAAAATGATGGGGGGAGTACTTGCAGATGAGTGTAGCGGGATACTAAAACAATTTTTTGTGGAACAAAGAGAGAAGTAGGTGTTTAGTTGTCAGTTGTCGGTTGTCAGTTGATGGTTGTCAGTTGATGGTTGTCAGTTTGGGTTTGCCTGAATATGAATGTTGTTGTCTCAACTCTTCAAAATGAATTTTTTGTCTAACAGTCTAGCATCTAATACAATTTGCATATAACTTTTTCGGATATTGAATAGGGTACTATTAAGAATTACAATATGCGATTTTAAAATCTAAAATCGTAAATTGTATAACAGTCTAGGCGCTACTGTAATTAGCCCTTCCGCTTAGTGTTATTAAAATCCTTCATTTTTTTAATATTTTCTTCGGTAAGCATATATGCTTTTACATCTTTACCTTTCCATCGGTAATAAATGAATAGCGGCATCAAAATAAAAGCACCAAGTACAATGCCAATGCCAATGCATTTATCTCCAGTGGTATGATCGCCGGTATTTTTGAAATAATATCCAGCACAGATTAGGAAGATTACGCTTAAAAAAAGAATACGAATGCTTAGTTTCATAAATGCGATTTTATAGATTAAGAGCCAGGAGCCAGGAGCCAGGAGCCAGGAGCCAGGAGCCAAGAGCCAGGAGCCAGGAGTCAGGAGTCAGGAGCCAGGAGCCAGGAGCCAAGAGCCAAGAGCTGATACCTGAAACCTGAAACCTGAAACCTGATACCTGATACCTGATACCTGATACCTGATACCTAAATCAACGTGTAAAAGTAATCAACTTTCTACGATACGCTGTTAGTAATTTAGATTTAGAGATAAAGCCCTGATACTTTCCTTCGTTCACTATCGGCAAGTTCCATGCGCCGGTATCCTGAAATTTTTTCATGATACATTTTGCATCGTCTTTTGCGTAAAATATAACATCAGGGGCTTGTTTCATAAGTATACTTACTGTTGTTGTATCATATACAGAGGTGTCAAACATAATGTCTCGAATATCGTCTAATAGAATAATACCCAAAAGATTTTCAGTAGCATCAACAACTGGAAATATGTTTCTGCTTGATTTTGCTACAGCATTATGCAATAGTTCTTTAAGGGTATCTGTGGGTGAAACGGTAATAAAATTGGTTTCAATAATAGGATCTATTTCCAATAATGTGAGTACCGTTTCATCTTTATTATGTGTTAGCAGTTGCCCTTTTTTAGATAATTCTCGTGTATAGATAGTGTGATCCATACTGTTTTTTGAAATCGTAAAAGAAATCGCAGCAGTAATCATTAAAGGAACAAACAATTCATAACTCGAAGTGATCTCTGCGATCAGAAATATAGACGTTAAGGGCGCATGAAGCACTCCCGTAATTAATCCTGCCATTCCTAGTAATGTAAAATTGGTTTCAGATACCTGAAACCCAATTCCAAGATTGTTAATTACTTTGGCCACTACATTTCCTAGTGCACTACCCATAACCATGGTTGGAATAAAGATTCCGCCGCATCCTCCTGCAGCAAAGGTAGTAGTCATAGCAATAGCTTTAAAAATAGTAATGCCAAACAGTAATGCAATAACAATCCAAATGTTACCTGTAAACGCATCAAAAGGTGTTTTTCCTAAGGCATTAAGGTGATCTCCATGCAGTAGATCATTTACAAACCCAAGCCCTTCTCCATAGAGTGGAGGGATACAGTAGAGCATGACTCCAATAGCAATACCCCCAATGAGTAGTTTGTGTATTTTTTTTGGAAACCGGTTAAAAAATTGCTGAATTCCAAAGTACATTTTCGTAAAATAGATGGACGCAATACCTGTACCTATGCCCAAAACAATATAAAATGGAATGTCTATCAAATTAAATTTTTCAATAGTAGTGAGTCGAAATAGTACTTCATCTCCTAAAAAGAAATATGAGGTCACAACAGAAGATACTGAAGCAAATAGTAATGGTAATAATGAGGCTAGTGTAAGGTCGAGGCTAAACACCTCTACTGCAAATATCAATCCTGCTAAAGGAGATTTAAACACCGCCGATATTGCACCTGCCGTGGCACAACCAATCAATAAAACGCGTGTTTTGCTATCGATATGAAATAGGGTGCTAATCGTAGAGCTTATTGCAGACCCTGAAGCAATTGCTGGTCCTAGTAATCCAACAGAACCTCCAAACCCTACTGTAATAGGTGCTAAAAGTAAAGGGATGTACGCTTGTATGCGATCCATAACCCCATTTCTTTTAGAAAGCGCATATAGAATGAGCGGGATTGCAGCGGCTACCTCTTTTTTTAGTACGTATTGTGAAATGAGGTATACCATCCATAATCCAATACCAGGGATGATAAAATAAAATGAGGTTTGCCAAGAGATCACATCACTTTCTAAAACAACCTGAATAAAGTGTGTGGTGTTTTTTAACAATACCGCAGCAAGTCCAGCCATAAACCCAACCAAAATACTCAGCATAAGGATCAGGTTTTTAGTAGAAATATGGCGATATCTCCAGACTAAAAATTGATGTAAGGCTGTTTTTTTTTGGCTTGGCATGAATACTCAAATGATTGAGTTCAAAAATAACTAAAAACCATGAGCTTTAATGCCCTATGAAGCAATGCTTATCATAGCTATTGCTTTTTTTACAGATAATACGTATATTTGAAAAAAAGACACGTATGGCTAGTAAGTTGACATTATCAATAGATGAAGGAGTAATTAAGCGTGCTAAAAGTTTTGCATTACACTCTAATAGAAGTTTATCCGAAATTATAGAATCGTATCTAGATAAGATTACTACCAGCACAAATTCAATGATAGACAATGAATTAGAGACGATAAAAGGTGTCATTACATTAACTGATAATTTTGATGAAAAATTGGAAATTCGTAAAATATTGACTAAAAAGCATTTGTGATGTATCTATTTTTAGACACCAATATTTTAATTGATCTTGTAGCAGACCGAAAACCCTTTTCAAAGTGGGCATATCAAATTTTTAAAGATCAGAAAGAAGGACGTTGGACATTGGTTACTTCTGCAAGTTCGGTATTGACTACGTTTTATATCACCGAAAAAGAAATAGGATCACGTAAAGCAAAGCAAGTGCTAAAAATTTTACTATCTCGCCTAGAAATACAACCCATACAAAAACAAGATTTGTTAACGGGATTGCTCACCAATTTTAAAGATTATGAAGACGCAGTACAGCATCAATGTGCTATGTCATTACAAAATATTGACTATTTGATTACTCGCAATAAAAAAGACTATAAAGAGAGTCTCATTACAGTATTAAGTTCAGAGGAGTTATATATTGAAATGTCTTAATTGGATTTTAAATTATGCCACGAATACAATTTGCATATAATTTTTTCGCATATCAAAATAGTTTACTATTAAGGATAGCGATTTTAAAATCTAAAATCTAAAATCTGAAATCTGAAATCGTAAATGGTATTACTGATCCAATTGAATTCCTAATTCTTTCAGTTGCGTGGTATCAATTGCGGAAGGTGCATCAATCATCACATCTCTACCACTGTTGTTTTTTGGGAATGCAATAAAATCACGAATCGTTTCTTGTCCGCCCAATATCGCAACTAATCGGTCTAAGCCAAAAGCTAATCCACCATGTGGAGGTGCTCCATATTGAAATGCATCCATTAGGAAACCAAATTGAGCTTTAGCTTCTTCAGGAGTAAACCCTAAATAATCAAACATTAAGGCTTGTGTTTCCTTATCATGTATACGAATTGATCCTCCTCCAATTTCATTTCCGTTTAATACCAAATCATACGCATTAGCACGCACAGTTCCAGGATCGGTTTCTAGCAATGCCATATCCTCTGGTTTTGGTGAAGTAAATGGGTGATGCATCGCATGGTAGCGTTCGGTATCTTCATCCCATTCTAATAATGGAAAATCAACCACCCATAACGGAGCAAACTCTTCTGGATTACGCAGCCCTAAACGTTCTGCCAGTTCCATACGTAATGCACTTAATTGCGCTCTTACTTTAGTTGTAGCTCCGGATAATACACAGATCAAATCTCCAGCTTTAGCTCCAGTAGCAGTTGCCCATTTTGCTAAATCTTCTTGATCATAAAATTTATCTACAGACGATTTAAAAGTACCATCAGCGTTACATTTTACATACACCATACCCAGTGCGCCGACTTGTGGTCGTTTTACCCAATCCACTAATTTGTCAATTTCCTTACGCGTATATGAAGCGCCATCAGGAACGGCAATTCCAACGACTAATTCGGCATCATTAAATACCTTAAACTCTTTATGTTGTGCTACAGCATTCAGTTCGCCAAATTGCATTCCGAAGCGTATATCAGGTTTGTCATTACCATACAAACGCATCGCATCAGCATAGGTCATTCTTGGAAAATCACCAATAGTAATTCCTTTGATTTCCTGTAATAAATGACGTGTTAGCCCTTCAAATACCGCTAAAATATCTTCTTGTTCTACAAAAGCCATTTCGCAGTCAATTTGAGTAAACTCGGGCTGGCGATCGGCTCTTAAATCTTCATCTCTAAAACACTTTACGATTTGGAAGTATTTATCCATACCACCCACCATCAAGAGCTGTTTAAAGGTTTGAGGCGATTGTGGTAAGGCATAAAACTCACCAGAATTCATGCGAGAAGGCACTACAAAATCACGTGCTCCCTCTGGTGTAGATTTAATTAAATATGGGGTTTCTACTTCAATAAAATTTTCGTTAGATAAAAAATTACGCACCTGCATACTCACTTGGTGACGAAACAATAAATTGTTTTTCACAGGAGTACGTCGAATATCTAAATAGCGATATTTCATTCGAATATCTTCTCCACCATCGGTATTGTCTTCTATAGTAAATGGTGGTACTAAAGCTTCATTTAAAACTGTCAATTCCTGAACCAAAATCTCAATATCCCCGGTCTCCATATTCGGGTTTTTTGAAGCCCTTTCGATTACAGTACCTTTTACTTGAATTACAAACTCACGCCCCAAAGTCTTAGCTTTTGCAGTAATGGCAGCAGGAGTACGTTCCTCATCAAATATCAATTGCGTGATTCCGTATCGATCTCGAAGATCGATCCAAATCATGAATCCTTTATCACGAGATTTTTGTACCCATCCAGCTAGGGTGACTTCGGTATTGATATGGGTAGCGTTCAATTCGCCACAAGAATGACTTCTGTACATAGTAGTAATTTGTATATGAGCGCAAAAATAAGGAGTTTAAGAGAGATATGTGTTATTTGATCTAGTATTATCTATGTCGTATTAGATTTTAAGCATAAAGACCCCACAGGATTTAAAGCCTTATGAGGTCTAGTGATATACTATTGTTGATACTCTAATAGTAGATTCTTACGGTGTACTAATTTCAGGCACATTCTTTTTTCTTTTATACAACCATACTTTAATACGATGTACAATCAGGAATAAAGAAGGCACGATAATTAGCGTAAGGAATGTGGCTATGATTAATCCATAAATTACAGTCCATGCTAAAGGACCCCAGAAAATTACATTGTCTCCTCCAAAATAGATTTTAGGGTCTAGTGTAGAAAACAAAGAAAAGAAATCAATATTAAATCCAGTTGCTAAGGGGATCAGTCCCAATACGGTCGTGATTGCAGTAAGAATTACAGGTCGTAATCGCGCTTTACCACCTTTAATGATTAATGGGATCGTTTCTTCATTGGATAAGAGTTCACTTTCTTCCATCTGTAACTCTACTTTTCTACGGTCGATAAGAAGTTGGGTGTAATCTAGTAATACTACGCCATTATTTACTACGATACCTGCCAATGAGATGATTCCCATCATAGTCATCATAATTACAAATGGAGCTCCCGTGAGTACGATACCACCAAATACTCCAATAAAACTTAAGAAAATGGCAATCATGATGATGGTAGGTTTAGAAATCGAACCGAATTGAAAGATTAAAATTAACATGATTAATCCTAATCCAGAAAAGAAAGCACCCATTAAGAATGACATTTGCTTGTTCTGTTCTTCTATTTGCCCCGTGTAATCTATTTTTACCCCTGGGGTCTTTTTGAAGTTTGCCATTTCAGATTCAATTTGACTTACAATTTCAGCGGCATTCCCTCCAGCTTGCAAACCAGAATAAACGGTTACTACCCGCTTTGCGTTTTTATGTTTAATCGCACTAAAATAGGAGACATCCTCTGGGTCTTCTGCGATTACTGCGTTTACAGGAATTTCTTTTATTTGTCCAGTAGCTTGATCTCTAAATGTAATTTTTTGATTAAATAATGTACTTGTACTATAGCGGTCTTTTGCATTAAAACGTACATAGATATCGTAATCTTCGCCGTCTTTTTTATAGACTCCTGCTTTTTCACCAAAAATCGAACGTCGTAATTGTTGGCCCACTTGTGCTGCTGAAACACCAAGTTCTCCTGCTTTTTCTCGATCTACAAGGACTTGTTTTGCAGGCTTTTCCTTATTGACATCAATTTTGAGTTCTTCAATACCTGGAATGTTTTTAGCATTGATAAAATCGCGCATTTGT
>CALFCI010000073.1 GCA_937951135.1 uncultured Aquimarina sp.
CTAACCACTATATTCGAATTAGGAATAAAACCCCATCAACTGACAACCATCAACTATCAACTAAATTAGAAGTACAATTAATGAGTTTTGAGTGATGTAAAAAGCTAAAATCTGATAGCCGAGACCTGAAACCCAAAAACAAGCAGATGAAAAAAATAGGATTATACTTTGGAACCTTTAACCCTATTCATATAGGGCACTTGATCATTGCTAATTATATGGCTGAATATTCTGATCTAGATGAAATATGGATGGTAGTCACTCCGCACAACCCTTTCAAGAAAAAAAGTTCATTACTGGATAATCATCAGCGGTATGAGATGGTATATCTTGCTACTGCCGAATATCCTAATATAAAACCTAGTGATATCGAATTTAAGTTACCTCAACCGAACTATACCGTACATACGCTTGCCCACTTACAAGAAAAATATCCCAAATACGCCTTTAATTTAATTATGGGTGAAGACAACTTGAAGAGTTTTCAAAAGTGGAAAAATTATGAAACTATTTTAGCACATCACGAACTCTATGTATACCCTAGAATTGCGAAAGGGACAATAGCTATTCAATTCGAAAATCATCCTAAAATTCATAAAGTAGCGGCGCCTATCATGGAGATCTCCTCTACATGTATTCGTAAGGCGATACAAGAGGGTAAAAATATCGAACCCATGCTTCCTCCTGCAGTATGGAAATATATTGATGAGATGCACTTTTATCGATCATGATTTAGTTGGTTTGTAGCACTCAGTATATAGTACTGAGTACAAAGTCTCAAAGATTTTATGGATAGTTGTATCCCCTACTTTTATCGACTATACAACGCTATTTTTTACCCTGTTTTAATGTTTATTTGGTATTAAGTAAAAACAGTCAAAATCGGGGTTGTAAAACACACTGTAATCTAAGAATTTGCAACTCATTAACCCGGATTATGCAATAGCACTTCGTCATGAGGTTTAAAATTACGATCAAATATGATGTTTTCTAAAATTTAGCATAGCATCGCTATGGTTAAGTTTAAAAACATAGCGGAGCGGTATATTTTGAAGTAGTTTCAAGCCGTAATAGATTTTCTACTGCATAATCCGGGATTAATAGTTACCATGTTCCTTACTTACCATACTCCAAAGGTCTCTATTTGCTGAAACTGCCTAATCAGGGATGTATAACATACAATTTTCTAAATACTATGTACTTTGTACTCAATACTATGTACTCTTTACTATATCATCAACACCCCGGAAAATCTGCCTTTCGTTTTTCTAAAAATGCTGTAGTTCCTTCTTTAAAATCTTCGGTACCAAAGCAGTGCCCAAATTCAGAGATTTCAGTATCAAAACCATTCACTCCATCTTGATACCCTGCATTTACTGCTGTGAGTACTGCACGAATAGCCACCGTAGAATTTTTAGCTATTTTTTTTGCCAATGTTGTCGCAAATGATACTACTGTTTCGGGAGCTATGATGTGATTTACCAATCCCCATTGCAATGCTTTTTCGGCATCAATCATACTGGCTGTCATCATCAATTCTAGTGCCCTGCCTTTTCCTACCAACTGGGGTAAACGCTGTGTTCCTCCATATCCTGGGATCAAGCCCAATGACACCTCTGGCAACCCTAATTTGGCAGTAGTACTCGCCACTCTAATATGTGCCGCCATTGCCAATTCTAACCCTCCACCCAATGCAAATCCATTAATGGCTGCAATAACAGGGGTAGACAAATTAGCGACATAATCAAATAACACGCGATGCCCGTGTGCCGCCAACTGTTTTCCTTCTGCTATAGAAAAATCAGAAAATTCACGAATATCTGCTCCTGCTACAAACGCTTTCTCACCACTACCCGTAATAATAATTACTTTCGTATTCAAATCTCGATCCGCCATCTTAAACGCTTCATGAAGTTCTACAATTGTTTCCGCATGCAATGCATTCAATTTTGTAGGACGGTTAATCGTAATCGTAGTAATTTGTGCTACTGTTTCGGTAAGGAGGTGTTCATACATTGCAGTACTATTTTAAGATTAAATTATTTTATATTTTAAAGAACCTATAGCGTCCTTAAATCGAAATGCTATACAAATATCCTTTAGCCTTTCGGAAATTGCACTGTAAATATGGTACCTATACCCTTATTCGACCGAAATGTAATAGTGCCTTCATGTGCCTCTACAATTTTTTTCACCATAGCCAAACCAAGCCCCATACCACTAGATTTTGTGGTAAATTTAGGTTCAAAAATCTTCTTCGCATTTGTTTCCGTAATTCCCACACCATTATCGGCTACATTAATGGTTACTTTATCCTGTAATACACTCGTTACAGTAACTATAATTTTGGGTATGCGATCCTTAGGTATTGATTGTATTGCATTTTTAACCAAATTGGTCACGATCCGATTTAATTGTGTACGATCAAATTTTGCGATTATTGAGTTTCCTTCTGATGGATATTCTATATAATCCTCACTAAAAATGTCTAAAGCCAACCCTACAATAGCCACAACATCCAAAGGCTCTACCTGCTGTTCGGGCATTTGAGCAAAATTAGAAAATGCAGATGCAATAGCACTCATGGTATCAATTTGCTCAATCAACGTATTACTATACTCTTGTAATTTTTGATGAATTTCAGGATCTTCAGGATCAAACTTACGCTGAAAACTCTGTACTGTTAATCGCATTGGAGTTAACGGATTTTTAATCTCATGGGCGACCTGTTTTGCCATTTCTCGCCAAGCTGCTTCACGCTCATTTTTAGCCAATAAGGTTGCACTCTCTTCCAACTCATCAATCATGCTATTATACGCAGTAACCAAAGTGTAAATCTCATGGCTAGTCCCTTTTATCCCGATCCGTTTATTTTGTTTATTCAATCGAGTTTGATCTAGCGTTTTTGTTATGGTATTGATCGGTTTAGTAATATATCGTGATAAAAAATAGGCCAATATAATTGCGATCAATAGCATTAGTAAATAAACACTTCCCAAGCGCTGTAAAAATTCAATTAGCTCTCTGGTAATTAAATTATTATCTTTTAGATACGGTAAATTTAAAATGGCTAAGGGTTTTCCTTTAGCATCTAAGATATACGAATGAGAAGATAAAAACTTTTCTCCGTTTTTTTCAGACTGTACTAAATACCTTTTGTTTGCCATAACACCCAATGTATCGGTAATTATAGTGGGTAGTTTTTTTATATTAGCATCTGGTATAAACGTTTCTTCCGATTTAATCATTAGATCTCCAGTAAGGCTATAGATATATATCGGCAACGAGTGTTCCTCTGCAATCTGATAGATTTTATTACGCTCTCTAAAGATCAATATAATATGCTCTTCGTTTACTGGGTATGTAGTACTTTTTAAAGCATTGGCAATGGCAATTTTGAGTCTTGCCTCTTTTCGTTCTAATCGATCCTTATGGTATTCTTTAGCTTCTTCATTGTATTGAAATATAGATATTGCCGCAATCAATATTGAAGCAATAAAAACCAATAAGATCATCGCTACAAAAATTCGAGTACGTAAAGAGAGTTGAAATACCTTCATATCGTAAAGATACTAGTTTGTATTTATATGACAAGGAGACAAGGAGACAAGGAGACAAGGAGACAAGGAGACAAGGAGACAAGGAGACAAGGAGACAAGGAGACAAGGAGACAAGGAGACAAGGAGAAT
>CALFCI010000074.1 GCA_937951135.1 uncultured Aquimarina sp.
CACCCCCCAACAAGAAGACAAATATATCGAACGTAGCCTTCAGATTGCTACAGAAATGAAGTATGTGTTTTCTAAAATTCAAAAATAGACGATTAGACGTTCAGATAATTAGACTCTTAGACCTTTATATATTGACCCTACATTCTCTATAAATCTAATTGTATTTCTCTTCTATATTAAAACATATTACCCATGAAAAAAAAACTTAGTTTCCTCGACAGTTACCTTACCCTTTGGATTTTTATTGCCATGGCACTTGGCGTTGCTATTGGGTATGTAATCCCTTCATTTCCTAAAATCATAGATTCTTTTAGTAGTGGAAGCACCAATATACCTATTGCTATCGGTTTAATTATCATGATGTATCCACCATTGGCAAAGGTGAATTATAAGCTACTCCCTAAAGTTTTTAAAAACGTAAAGATTTTATCTATTTCTTTAGTGCTCAATTGGGTTATTGGACCTGTATTAATGTTTCTACTTGCCATTACATTTTTACAAGACTATCCGGAATATATGGTGGGGTTGATTTTAATTGGATTGGCCCGTTGCATTGCTATGGTTTTGGTTTGGAATGACCTGGCCGAGGGAAGTAGTGAATACGGTGCCGGATTGGTAGCACTAAATAGTATTTTTCAAGTATTTGCATATAGTTTTTATGCCTGGCTATTTATCACTGTGCTTCCACCATATTTTGGTTTTGAAGGCGCTATTGTTGATATCTCTGTAGCAACTATTGCCGAAAGTGTAGCCATCTATCTGGGTATTCCATTTGTTTTAGGGCTATTCAGTAGATTAATTTTAGTTCCCTTAAAAGGAGAAGATTGGTATACAAATACCTTTATCCCTGCAATTTCTCCTATGACTTTAATTGCACTGTTATTTACAATTATGATTATGTTTTCTCTTAAAGGAGAGCTTATCGTAACTATACCCATGGATGTATTAATTATTGCGGTTCCGCTATTGGTTTATTTTGCGTTAATGTTTGGTATTGGTTTTTTCTTCAGTAAAGCTATGGGAGCTCCTTATGATGAAAATGCTGCTATCTCCTTTACTGCGGCTGGTAATAATTTCGAATTGGCTATTGCTGTTGCTATTGCCGTTTTCGGATTGAATTCTGGCCAGGCATTTGCAGGAGTTATAGGACCTCTAGTAGAAGTACCGGCATTAATTGCATTGGTTAAAGTTGCTTTTTGGTTGCGTAAAAAATATTACCCTGCATCTTAACATCATGGTTATCTGCATACTTTGCTTTGTTAAAATTCATAGTTATACCTAAAAAACGTCTTTAATACAACATTATAACCTTAAAATAACATAGACTCAACTTCCTAAAAGCAGTAGTATTAATGATGAAAAAACTAACCTATACACTAATACTACTGATTACCTTATACTGTACGGCTCAAAAAAGTTCAATCACAATCATAGATCTAGAGACCTTTACGAGAGAAACCATAAATACAGATGTACAATTGGTAGATGTTCGCACTCCAGCCGAATACCATGCAGGATGTATTGGAAATGCAATACTGATTAATAGTGCTAATGAAAATACGTTCAGTACCAAATTTCAAGAATTAGACAAAACAAAACCAGTATACCTCTATTGCCACTCTGGATGGAGAAGTCACCGCGCCAGTAAAAAATTAGCAGCCATGGGATTCTGTTGTATCTATGATTTTAAAGGCGGGTATAGCGCTTGGAGTGCTAAAAATAAAGAATAATTGTTGTAAGGCTCATGAGTACATTACGACTGCAATGATACTTAAAACACATAACAAACACTTTATTTACACTCTTAACCATTATGAAAACACCAATAGCAGTAGCCGCCTTTGCCATAGTATTATTTTCTTGTGCAGGTGACAATACAATCCCCCCCACAAACTCACCAAATATAATCGGTATGAATTATACCAAAAGCAAACATCCTTTTCAAGACACCTATACTACACTGCAAAACACAATTGCTGCTAATCCAAATATTCGCACTATTGCAGCAGTTAATCATACTAAAAATGCAGCATCGGTCGACTTATCCCTTCGTCCTACACAAGTCATTTTCTTTGGCAACCCTAAATTAGGAACTCCATTAATGCAACGCAATCCATTAGCTGGATTGGATTTACCACAAAAAATAGTCACTTACCAAAATGAATTGGATGAAGTTTTTCTAGGCTATAACAACATTGCTTACCTATCGGCAAGACATGGATTAGATACTGTCGCTACGCTGCCTATTATAGCAAATGCTTTACAACAATTAAGCACTACGGCTAGTGAGAATGAAATTAACACTCCATCAAATGACGTCGTGGCATTAGGAGAAGGTATCATTACCAAAACTAGCACCAAAAAATTTGATGATACCTATACTAGCTTAGCAACTGCGATTACCAATAATCCTAATCTTCGGATCATTGTAGAAATTAATCATAGTAGTAATGCTACATCCGTAGGAATGGAACTCAACCCAACACGAGTACTTATTTTTGGAAATCCAAATCTAGGAACTCCATTAATGTTAAATGCGCAGACTACAGCACTAGACTTACCACAAAAAATGCTAGTTTGGGAAGACGATACCCAAACCGTTCATGTATCCTATAATAATCCCGCATTTTTAGCCAAACGTCATGGTATTACAGATACTCTATTAAATACCATCACTAAAGCCTTAGATAATTTAGCTACTGTAGCGACCAACTAATTTTAGTGCATCCCAACTAAAGATTTTATTGTTGTCACCCTACAAGTATTCTTATTTGCAGGGTGCTTTTTTTAGTTTTATTTGAACTTGAAAATAGCATCTGAATATCGCACTTTACCATAACTGGTTATAGTTTCACCTCACTTATTTCTACTGAGGGCAAAAAAGAATCTGGTCTTTCGATATGAAAACTATACAACACCGATAAAATGATACTATAAATTCTTCAAACCACTACTATTCACAAAAAGCAACTTCAAAAGTTAAACTTTTAACAAAAATAGCATAACATTTGATTGTTAATAGTATTACTATTACATTTACAGACATGAAACACTTAAAAATTCATATTGATATTAATGCGGAGCTCTATACTAAGGATCCAGAGTCTTCAGATTTAGGAAGAAATATTGTGACCCATAGTATTGATATGATCGATGAATTGGGCTTTGAAGCTTTTACCTTTAAAAAGTTAGGACAACGCATTGGATCGAATGAAAGTTCGATATATCGTTATTTTGAAAGCAAACACATGCTTTTAGTCTATTTAATCGCTTGGTATTGGGGTTGGATGGAATACACACTTGTGTTCTCTACCGTAAATGTTAAAGACCCTAAAGAGAAGTTAGAGATCGCTATTGCTATTTTAACTCGAAAAGTAAATAGAGATCAGTCGTTTTCATATATCAATGAAATACATCTAAATCGTATTATTATTGCAGAATCTGCCAAAGCGTACCATACTAAAGGTATAGACGAGGAAAACAAAAAAGGATTTTATGCTACCTATAAACGTGTAGTGCAACGCATCAGTGATTTTGTTTTGGAAATGAACAGCGATTTCAAATATCCACATATGTTAATCTCAACAGTCATTGAAGGGGCACATCAACAACGGTATTTTTCAAAACATTTGCCTGCGCTTACTGATGTCAAAAAAGGAGAAGATACTATCGTACAGTTTTACACCGATTTAGTTTTTAAAACCATTACATAATGAATATCAATACTACATATTATACTTCCTCAATCCTACGCTATGCATGGATGGTTTTGGTATGTGTTATTATGACAAAGCCTTTGCTACAAGCCTTGAGTATTCAAAAAGAGAGTAGCCTAGAAATCGTAGAATTAGGTGAAGATCAAGAAAAAGAGTCTGAAGATGAAGATCAACAACCCTATACAATAATCCAATCTGATGTACAGATAATCGCCTCAACCTCAATACCAATAATAAAACATATAGATCCTACACCTTTTAACCTTAGAACGAAAATTCCAGTACCTCCACCCAAATCATCAAAAAATACAACCCTTATATTTTATAGTGCTGTATAAGCACCCAAAAAAGCATCGTCAACAACCTCGGAGCAATCCCACGAGGCATCAATCGGATAACTATTTTTCACATCCGAAGCAAGTGCCGGAGAATTAAACTCCACAATATGGATTGAAATCTTGACATCATCGTGATATATCACCACTATATGATAATCAGTAATAATACCTGAATTTAAATGAAGGATAACAATAACATTTTCACCCCTTGGCAACGATTTATCAGTTTATTAGAACTCGATAAAAAAGACATTAAGCAGATTTTCTATTACGCCATATTTGCCGGCTTAGTAGCCCTATCCCTACCTTTAGGGATACAAGCCATCATTAATTTGATTCAAGGCGCCCAAGTATCCTCATCATGGATTGTTTTGGTAGTGGTGGTAACACTTGGGGTAATATTTCAGGGCATATTACAATTCATGCAGTTTCGTATTTTAGAAAACATCCAACAAAAAATATTTACACGATCCTCATTTGAATTTGCCTACCGTTTCCCAAAAATTAAAATGGAAGAACTCCGTGATTATTATCCGCCAGAGTTGGCCAATCGTTTTTTTGATACGCTTACCGTTCAAAAAGGATTGCCTAAAATATTAATTGATTTTCCAACAGCATTCTTGCAAATATTTTTTGGTCTCTTACTGTTATCATTCTATCATACTTTCTTTATTATATATGGTTTTTTACTAATATTATTAATGTACACCGTATTTCGATTTACTGCAAAAAAAGGCCTTGAAACGAGCTTACAAGAATCCAAAAGCAAATACAAAGTAGCCCATTGGATTCAGGAAGTAGCGCGCTCGTTGATTAGTTTTAAACTCTCTGGAAGCACAACCCTTGCCATGAAAAAAAATGACGAGTTAACTTCAGCATATCTAGATGCCCGAGAGAGTCACTTTAAAATTCTAATGCTCCAATTCATACAAATGGTCGGTTTTAAAGTACTCGTAACTGCTGGGTTATTGGTCATTGGTGGATTATTGGTACTTAATCAACAAATGAACATTGGACAGTTTGTGGCTGCCGAAATCATTATTCTACTCGTTATTAGCTCTGTTGAGAAACTCATCAAAGGGTTAGAGTCTATGTATGATGTCTTAACTTCTTTAGAGAAAATTGGTCAAGTTGTCGATAAAAAACTAGAATCACAGCAAGGCATCAATCCTTTTGAAATAGATCAAGAAGTACGTATTGAACTGAGTGATATTTACTATACTACTCCCGATGGTAAAGAAGTCTTAAATGGTATTAATTATACCATCAAACAATCGGATCGCATTTTATTGGACGGAAGTTATGGATCTGGAAAAACTACATTTTTCAAACTACTTTCAGGCTTGATTATGCCTACATCTGGTTCTATCTATGTTAATGATAATTCTATAAAAGGTATACTTTTAAGCGATTACCGATCAAATGTTGGACAAATATTGCCGGAACAAACTCCGTTTGAAGGTAGTATCCTAGAAAATATTACCCTTAGAAATACCAAAATCACTACACAGCGTCTTAATGAGGTGCTTAAGATTACTGGATTACTTAAGTTTATTCGAGAGCAACCTAATGGGATACAAACCATTATATATCCAGAAGGGCAACAAATTCCATACATCATTTCTAAACGTATCGTATTGGCACGTGCTATTGTTCATGATCCTAAATTATTATTATTAAAAGATCCTCTCGAACATTTTGATCCTGAAGAGGCCATTCAGATCATTAAATATATTACCGCGCCAGAGCGCAACTGGGCACTATTTATTATCAGTCCAAATGTATTATGGAAACAATGTTGTACCAAAACCATGACATTAAATAAAGGAGTACTCATTAATACGAAATAAAACGATGCTTAACATTTCACAGAATAAACTCAACGAAAAAGTGACTTTGGAATCGTATACTGCGTTTTCCAAAACATTTCATGGTCGCCATTATAAATACTTTAATCGATTTCTGATTGGATTTGCGATTACACTAGTAGTGATAATCTTTTTGCCATGGACACAAAATGTTACTGGTAATGGGTATTTAACAACGCTTACCCCCGACCAAAGACCACAGACCATACAATCTCCTATCCCTGGTAAAATCGAAAAATGGTATGTTAGAGAAGGTGATTTTGTAAAAAAAGGGGATACGATTCTCTTTATTTCAGAAATCAAAAATGAATACCAAGATCCCTTATTACTAGAACGTACCCAAATGCAACGAGATGCCAAAAAGCGATCTGTCGTTTCATATCAAGGTAAAGTAAAAGCATTAGATCAGCAAATTAGTGCACTATCTCAAGAACGAAAACTAAAGTTAAGTCAAGCTAAAAACAAAGTACTGCAAACGATCCTTAAAGTAGAAAGTGATAGTATGGATCTAAAAGCCGTTCGCATCAATACTGAAATTGCGCAACGACAATATGATCGAACCCTTACGCTGCAAACTGAAGGATTAAAAGCGGTAAAAGATGTAGAAGACAAACGATTAAAAATGCAAGAAATGCAAGCCAAATTGATTGCTCAAGAAAATAAATTCTTGACCAGTAAAAATCAAGTGGGGATGGCTAATATCGAAATCAGTAGGATTGCAGCATCTTATGCAGATAAAATAGCCAAAGCACAAAGTAGTCAGTTTAGTGCCGAGTCCACACAATATGAAACCGAAGCACAAGTCAGTAAATTAGAAAATCAATCGACCAACTATGAGATGCGTAATGCTTTACATTATATCACTGCCCCTCAAGATGGGGTTATTAATAAGGCATTACGATCGGGAATCGGCGAAACGTTTAAGGAAGGCGAACAGTTAGTCGGGATCATGCCTACTAATTATGACATTGCGGTAGAAACCTATGTAGAACCCATAGATTTACCCTTAATGCATATTGGCGAATCCGTCCGTATTCAATTTGACGGATGGCCAGCTATATTTTTTAGTGGATGGCCTAATGCTTCATTTGGCACATACGCGGGTAAAGTGGTCGCCATAGAAACTTTTATTAGCGATAACGGAAAATTCAGAATATTGATCGCGCCAGACCCTGCCAAAAATGACTGGCCTAAAAACATCAGAGTAGGTTCTGGAGCATACACCATTTCATTATTGGAAGATGTTCCGATTTGGTTTGAACTCTGGCGTAGTTTAAATGGGTTTCCGCCTAATTACTATCAGCCAGCTGTCAAGAAAACAAAGACGAAAGAGAAGAAATAATAGAGTATAGAGTATAGAGTATAGAGTATAGAGTATAGAGTATAGAGTATAGAGTATAGAGTAATTTAAAAAATAAAATTCGAAAATCTCTTTTCTCTGATCTTTTTATAACCTGAGTTCGATTATTACGAGATTAAGTTCAAAAATCGTCAATTCGAGTGCTTTGACGAAGGAAAAGTGTATCGAGAATAGATTTTTGATTCCAAAATACTGTCATCTTGAGCTAGCTTGTCCTAAGCTTGACGAAGGGAAAGGTTCGATACTAAATTCTTATCAGAATTTTACTCAAACTGACGCATTTTGTAATAATCGAACTCAGGTTTATAAATTCTTTTGAAACAAAAAAATAGACTAAAACAAAACCGTATGAAAAACAAAAATATAACAAAGCTAGAAAGATCTCTTCTCTATGTTCTCTTTTCTATGTGCTTCGGTATCTTCAATACTTACGGTCAAGAAACACTGGAAGAAAAACAAGAAATCTTATCTTTTGAAGAGTTTTTAGGATATGTAAAACAATACCATCCTTTAATAAAACAAGCCAATATTAAGCTGAGTATGGGTGAAGCGAAAGTCTTAAAAGCAAGAGGTGGTTTCGATCCAAAAATTGAAGTGGATTTTGATCGTAAAAAACTAAAAGGCACAGCATATTATGATCAATTGAATGCTGCTTTTAAAGTACCTACATGGTATGGAATTGAACTGAAAGCTAATTTTGAAAACAATAGTGGTGATTTCTTAGATCCAAGTTTAACGGTTCCTGATGATGGATTGTATAGTGCCGGAATTTCGTTCTCATTGGCTCAAGGGTTATTGATTAATGAACGTATGGCGACACTCAAGAAAGCAAAATACTATAGGTATCAAACTCAAGCAGAACGTACTTTACTCATTAATGAAGTGATTTACAATGCCAGTAGCGCTTATTTTGAATGGCTTGAAACCACCAATGCAAAACGCATTTACGCTACCTATGTAGACAATGCCCGTGTACGTTTTAAAGGCGTGCAACGTAATGTTATTGTTGGTGAAAAAGCAGCTATTGATTCGATTGAAGCAAAAATTACTTTAGAAAGCCGAATATTAAATTTAGAAGGTGCTATACTTAAACATAAAAAAGCGATACTGAACGTCAGTAATTATTTATGGATACAGAATATCCCGATGGAATTACAACCGGGGGTACTCCCTGAAACGCCTGAGTTAGAAACTGTAGTCACCTCATTACAACTAGAGGAAGCGCTACAAGGAAATACTATACTTGCGAATCATCCTAAAGTCCAAAAAATTGAAAACAAGATCAAAGCCCTTAAAGTGGATCGTTCGCTAAAGCTCAATAAACTACTTCCCCGTGTTGACTTACAGTACAACTTTTTAAATACTACGTACGAACAGTTAAACACCTTTGAAACTGCCAATTACAAAGCAGCACTTACTGTGGTAATGCCTTTATTTTTAAGAAAAGAACGAGGGGATCTAAAATTAGCAAAGCTCAAAATCCAAAATACAAATCTTGAATTGTTATCGGAGTCACTAGCATTACAAAATAAAATAGAAATGGGCTACGCTGAATTAAACACTTTAGCCCGTCAGGATATAGTAGTCCGTTCGGTGGTTCAGAATTCCCAGACCTTAGTAAAAGCCGAGGAACGAAAATTTGACCTTGGTGAAAGTTCATTATTCTTAATCAATTCTAGAGAAAAAAACCTCATCAATACGCAACTTAAAGCAAATACTATTGCGGTAAAGCAATTAAAAGCTACCGCCAATTTATTTAAAATCATGGGGAGGTCGCTAACTGATATTGACTACTAATAATGATGCTTTTTAACCTGAGTTCAATGTAAGAAAATCACGTCAATTCGATTTCTTTCACGGAGAAAAAGTGTATCGAGCCTTTCCCTTCGTCAGGCTCAGGACAGGCTGTCAAGCTCCAGATGACCAGTGGTTTTCGTTGCAAAAAAGCTAATCTCGATACCCCTTTCTACAAAGAGGCAAGCTATTTTTTCTTCGTTTCACTATGAAAAAACACTCTCCCGAAGCGTGATGACAGTTTTTAACTTAACACAACTCATTCACAACTAAATTAGAAGTTAGAAATTAAAAAAGGCTAACCGCTATAATAGAGGTACGATTTAAAAAAAGGATCTACTACTTGATACCTGATACCCAAATTTAGAATTACGATTTTAAAAAAAACCATCAACTATTAACAACCCCACTACTCCAATTTCCTAAACTTCTGTAATGCGAATACTAACGCTACAGAAACGGCAAGCATCCATACCAATAAAACGATTTCAGAATAATTAGAAGACTCGTATAGCAACGCTTCTATAATATGATATGCATTGAATACGCCTAATAAAATACTCCAAATAAAAGAAGATAGTTTGAACCATTTTTTCTCAACCTCTAACGTACCTAGCGCAAAAATCAAAATTATTAACTCAAACAGCACTCTATAATAATGTGCCCAATCAGGAACTGTTCCTGTTGCTCCTTCTATCACAAGGTCTTTCCCAAAGTAAATCCCTGCTAATCCATATACGTGGTGTAGAAGAAATCCAACTCCTAAGAACAACCAAAGCATTGCTATTTTATTTTTCATTTCTGTATCATTTTTTACCGAAGTCTGTACTTCTAATGTAGTTGACCATTGATGGTTGTCAGTTGATGGTTTTTTTACAGCGCTCTTCACTTTTCCATTACAAAATCGTTGTAAATATGTAGTCCTGATCACAAGGTTTTCTTCATTTTTTCGCTGCCCTCCTATTCTTCTTTTCTCTTTTTCTTTTTTAATCTTCTTTTTCTCTTTCCCCTTCTTCTTTTTTCTTCGATTTCGATACAATAAAAACCCTGTAATCGGCAAAGAAGCTCCTATAATACCTGCTAAAAAGACGATGATCTTACCCCCAATACCCAAGAGACTTCCTGTATGAATATCATAATACAGGCTATTTAATTTTTGACCTGCATTTTTATCTTTGTCAAGCTTAGCGGTAATCAAAACACCTGTATCCGGAGTAGCGTAGTAATCATCTGTAGTGCCATATTGATCATCATCTGGAGTAGCGCGTACCCATAATGGATCTGTAGGTGTATTTGGAAGAAAATAAATAAAGTAATTGCTATCCTTTTGTTTACGAATCACCTGCTTTTTTAACACCGCTAATGCGGTACTTCGAAATTGAGTTGTATCAATAACCACAGGCTGTTCTTCCTTTTTACGCTCAAAAGTTACCGCCGTATATATCGCGGTATCTACCCATGTAAACGTCCACGCAACTCCTGTAATCGCTAATACAATTAAAATTGAAGCTCCATAAAATCCAACTACTTTATGCAAGTCATATAGCAATCGTTTTTTAGACCCATTGGTTTTAATACTAAAACTAGATGTTCTACCTTTTTTATTTTTAAAAACAATAAACCGTTTTGGAAACCATAATACTAAACCACTGATTAAAGACAGTATAAATACCAATACAGACCAGCCTACAATTTGAGCTCCTAGTTCACCCAATATCAAATTCATATGGAGATACAATACAATCGTAAAAAAATCGCTTGCTAAAGGGGTTTCATAGAGTACACTACCCGTATATGGGTTTAAAAAAATATAATAATAGACTTCCTCTTTTGTAGTTAACAATAAAGCAGAACGATGCGCTGCATTAAAATCATATATCCTCAGTACTTTGTGATCTGATTGTTGTTGATATCCCTGAAGTAAATCATCTAATGATAGTTTAGATGATTCTATAGGTACCGCTACTGTATAATGAGGGTATACCCATAGTTTCAATTCTTTTTGAAACGTATAAATCACTCCTGTAATACATACTATAAAAACAACAATCCCTGTTGTAAGCCCTAACCATAAGTGTACGGTACGTATTATTTTTTTCAAAGCACTATTCACGATATCAATTCCTACTAATTAATGGTATACACCGCACAATGCCAAGTAAACTGATATGCTGCTTCATTATAAGTTCCTGGTGTTTTATCTTCATCTGTTGCCTCAATCACATATCGCGCTGCAAATGGAGTGCTAAATGTGAACATTCCATTTTTATCTGTTTTAATTTTTTTAGACCAATCTTGTTTCATAAACACTGTAACCTCTGTTTCTGCAAGGGGTTTTCCTTGGTATAACACTTGTAATTTCACCAAATCTGCTGTAGTAGTATGATCTACTATCGTAATACTTTTGGGGTTAACCGCTGCGGTGTGAGCCATTGTAGTAGCGCCCACATCTACCTTCGCTATCGAATGATATTCTGGTTTAAAAATTCCATAATCATATTCGGTAAAATCTAATACTGAGTATTTTTTATGATCTACAACTATAGTATATCGACCATCAGCTTTAGGCGTAAAACTAGCAGAATAATAGTTTTCATTTGCTGTGGTTTCTAATTGCATTTTACGTCCTTTTTCATCGATAACCCATAGTGTAAAATGTTTCGCATTTTGAAATACTTTTCCATCTGTTTTTTCTACGACACCGCTTCCAAATTCACCAAAATACACCTGTATATCATGTGCCTGTCCTATACCTCCTTTTGAACTTGTTTCGATCCAAAAAAAATGCGCGAAGGCTGAAGTACTGCATGCTAATGTGAGTATAAAAATAATTTTCTTCATAATTTATAATAGTATATGACGGTCTAAAAAGGAACTTAGAAAGTCCTCCAAAGCACCTTAAACACGTATTCCTTTAACGTACTGATGCCACACTAAGCTTGTAGTATTATACTACAAGTTTAGTGTAGCTAGAGAACTATCTAAATAATTTCATCCTTTTCAGAAAGTTGCATCCCATTTCTAATTTGAATCCACACAAAAAATAAAATAGGTAGCATACAATTAATTTGTGATTTTAAAGATTCCTTTAAGTGCATACCCTTGTACTTTTGCCCCTTTAGTTGCCATAGCAGTTTCTGGATCTACAGCATACACATGAGTTTCTCCTGAATCTGCATTTTCTCCGTTAAGCCCTATCGCTTCACCAACTCTACTACTCAAATATGCTTTACCATCTTCTACATACATAGTAGACGTATATCGATTGGCATGTGCTGGTATTCCTTGTACATCTGTTACTGTTTTATTTACTAAATCCAGCACTACAAGTTTAAAGAAACTTCCTTGTTCCTTAAACACTCCCCAAGGTCCTATAGCATCATTCAATATAATTCTTCCAATAGCTTTACCGTTTCCGATATAATCCATCCAAAATAGCTTCCCACCATTTGCTGCACTTTCTACATCGAAAAAATATTTAGAATCAAACTCAGTTGCTCCATTCTTTATTCTTAATATCCCTGAAGGTTTAGTTGCAGCTGTAAAACCAGCACTCAATGCCGATGTTGAAAACGAATAGATATCTCCATTTTCAATTTTTTCAATCCCGGTACTATGTCCGTTTACTCCAATTGGACTCGTTCTAGTATCTTCAATAATTTTTTCCAATTCGAAAGCTGGATAGCTAAATACTGCAATATATGCACGATCTACATCTGGGGTCACATAAGATCCATCAGCCAGCCATTTATGATACGATACAAATAATTTTCCATCGCGAAACACCATACCTGTTACCCATGGAGTTGATCCCGGATCTTCAGGTGTACCAGATCCCATATCAGTATCTATAGGGTGTTCCACAATTTTTTCTAACGCCCCTGTTTGTGCATTAATAATATGAAAACGTTTGTCTGCAAGTCCTCCATAAGTCAACTCTACAGCAATCAGCGTATTCTCGTCTATTGTAGCATAATTATCTAAAGTAGTTTGAAATGCAAAATTTCCTTTTTCTTCTAATGCGCCTTCGGCATCTAAACCATAAGCAATACAGGTATCATCATCGGAATATCCTGCGGTAAAAACCGTATTATTGGCTTGATGAAAAAAGCGCCACCCTGTTTGTGGGATTCCTTTTCCTTCTACAGAAATCTCGCCTGTTGTAAGTGATTCCAAAGACGGTAGTTCTAGCACGTAATCTATAGGGGACTCACCTGCTGTAGGAAGAGACTGAAAGCCAACAACATACTTTGATTTTAATTCTAGCTCTGGATCTGGAGTAGATACAGGTGATGGTGCTATAAAATTATCATCATCTCCACAAGAAATGACGCACATAGCAATCATAATCACTATACCTATCTTTTGTATTACATTTTTTGTTTTCATTTTGTATTCCTTTTTTGTTAGTATTTAATTCGTAATATAATATCTGAGCTTTACGTAAAAAGCCCTCCCTGGTTGTTGTATTTCAAAATTATCATAGATTTTCTCATCTGTAACATTTCTAACTTGAAACGCAATATTGTACTTGCCTTTTTTTAAAGAGTACGTCCATTGTAGTGTATGCGAAAGTTGTTCTGGAATAATATCTCGATCGTCTGGATTTCCCTCTACAAAAGAAGTTAATGGATAATTGTGCACGTAATAAGAATTCCATGAAAGTGTTAGGTGATCATGAGATACAACCACACCTTTATAATTACACCCTAGTTGCACGTTTCCAAATAAATATGGGATATTAGGTATGCGTTGATTCTTTAAGAAATCAATCCCTTGGTTTTCTCCTTTATTTCGGTCTATACTATTTTGGTATGTTGCATTGATATCCAAAAATATTCGATCATTATACCGTGTTTTAAGCTCTGCTTCAACCCCTGTACTTCTAGCTGCTGCAGTATTTAAAAACTTAGCAAAAACACCTTCGGATCTGATGTTGATGAAATTTTCTGTTTCTCTAAAAAACACATTCGTATCAAAACGTAATGCAAATTTTTGTAGGGCTGCATTTAAAAGAAAACCAAGATTTGCATTATAACTTTCTTCTGGTTTTAATTCTGGATTGGGTTTTAATAGTAACCCATCACCAAAAACTTCATACCCCTCAGGAACTCTAAAGGTGCGCTCAAAAGAACCTTTTATTTGAATACCCTCTGAAAAGGTATATGTAGATGCAAATCCATACCCTAGTTCTTCAAACTCACTTTTAGTTTTTGTAAATCGATCTGTATCCGTATTTGCAAAAAAATCTTCAATAACACCCTTTGAATTTAGTAAATACCCTTTAGAGAATAGTGTGGTGTTCCACTTTTCATCAAAAAGATGTACATCATAAGATACCCCTATAATATTTTTATCCACTACATGGGGTTCTTGAAAAGCGTTCCTTCCCAACCTAGCAGGATCTTCCCCTTCTCTTTTGATATAATTTTTAGTATAATTTACAGTTAGATGATGCTTTTCATTAATTTTATAACGTACTAAAGCATTAATAAGATGTGTATTATCCTTAAAATCAAATAGTGTCTTATTAAATTCAAACTCTCCTAAACTTTGATCCCCTCTTTCAATAAAACCTCCAAACCAATCGTATTTTCGGGCAGAAGTGTCTACTACTTTTTCGTTATTTTGACCTATCGCAGCATATAATTTTACGTTTAATTTCTCCTTAAGCAAATTTTCTTTTTCATAAAGCACAGAAGCAATCAATACGTTACTTTTTGTAAAAACTTCACCAAAGGGATTCTGAGGATCTATAGGGTGTTGGATTTCATTTTTATTTGCGGAAGCCGTAATTCCTATTAAAAATCGATCCGCAAAACGTTGATCAACAAAACCAGATTGCACATTGATCATTTGAGAATCATAGGCATCGTGAAATCGTTTTACATTATCACGTGTTATTCCAGTATCATTACCTAGTGCATCTCGCACCTCTATATCATCTATAGTATAATCGTTATCGGAATAGTTATAAAATGACGATGCTTTTATCATAAAACCTTTAGCGGTATGATAGCGTCCGTTTAGCGTAATACGATGCGTATTAAAAGAGCCCACATCATAGGAAACATCTAAAAAATCATTTTTACGCTGATTGGTAATGATATTTACAGCGCCTCCTAAAGCATCGGACCCTAAATGTATAGGAACAACACCTTTAAATACTTCTACCCGCTCTACCAATGTTGCTGGAAAATTGTTAAGCGATAAAGAACTCCCCAAATTCTCTAACGGAATCCCATCTATAAAAAACTTGATTTGTTTACCGGATAAACCATTTAGTGAAAAATTAAAGTCTGCCCCTAATCCACCTCGTTGTCGAACATTAACACCTGGAATCGTATTTAATACTGCCGTAATATCTGTACTATTATTTTTTAGTCCTTTGGTTTCAACAACCTCCACTTCAAAGGCTTTTTCTTTACGCTGTTGTGCTTCAGATTTTCCTTTAACCAATACATCGTCTAATTCATTAACGGCATCTTGTAAGGGTATCGTTAATCTGGTTGGCACTCCTTGCTTTATTTCTATAGTTTGAGTATTGGTTGCATATCCTACATAACGTACTGTTATGGTATACTTTCCTGATTGTAATGGAATTGTAAACTTTCCATTAGCAGTCGTTGTTACTCCCTTATTTTTTAAGGATAAAACTTGAACTGAAGCTCCTGATATTGGAGTTGAATACGGATCTACAACTACTCCTATTAATTGCTCTTGAGCAATGCATACCATACTATTTAATAGTAGTAACAAAATACTAGTACTCTTCTTTAACCTTCCCACCTCAACTGACTTTTTTTAAAACAAACTAGTTAGACTTGTAAATATTATTTATATTTGGTCTAAATAAATATAATGACAAAATTAGTACCTGAAGAAAGATAAAAATGACGAATTGTGGATAAAAAAAGACGTAGAACAGAGTCTTTAGAAAAAGAAGTCGCTCATCGATCTCCTTTAGCCTATATGCTAAAACCCACTGCGAAATATGAGCACTGTGGCATTCTTTCTGAAAAATTCAATTTTTTGGAAGATTTTGGAACTGGATATTATGAATACCACTCTTTTGATGGATTGTATATCAGCATTTGTGATGTGACTTTTACCAAAGATCATATCGTAAAAATTGATCTCCTATCTAACATTTTAGAGCTTTCCTTTCTTATAGAAGGAGAACAAATTATAACTATTGATCATACCGATGATGATTTAGTATATGAAAGTCAAGAGAGTTATATGATGTATTTAGCTAAAGTTTCTGGAACCATTACCTATCATCAACGAAAACGCTTTAAGAAAGTAAAGATTCAAATGGATCAAACCTTTATTAAAAAGCACAAATTAGATGAAGAATACCTAGTATTCAATCAAGATACTGTAGACCGTTCACAACAGCATTTTACAAAACCTCAGGACACCAAAACTCAAGAAATACTATCTGAACTATTATTAGACACTCGAAAAGGACTCTTAAAACGACTATTTTTAGAATCCAGAACCTTAGCCCTTATTGGATTGCAATTAGAAGATACGAATGCACTTTCTGCCAACACAACTACAGACCAACTCATCAAGAAGTTGTATACAATTCAAGGGATCATCTCTTCCGATATTTCTATACAACACTCTATTCAAGAATTGTCAAGACAGGTAGGGTTAAATGATTTTCTAGTCAAAAAAGAATTTAAACATGTATTTGGAACCACTATTTTTGAATACACCATGCAGTTAAGAATCGCTACAGCTCAGAGGTTATTGATTCATAGCCAAAAACCTATTTACGAGATATCGGAAGCAGTAGGCTACAAAAATGCGACTCATTTTACGGCCGCCTTTAAAAAAGCAGAAGGAATGACGCCTAAGCAGTATCGAAAAATGATGTAGTACCATTTTAATGAATTAAGAGACAAGATCGCTTCGCTAAAAGAACCAAGAACCAAGACTAAAAAAGTGAATACCTATTTTTTTATCATGAAACTCTATTTTTATTACTGGAAATCAAATCGTTATGATTTTTTGTCATGTACTTATTTATAAGATACAACCTAAAGGAAGGATCGAGAAGCTTTGTTACAAGAATCAAGATAGGATTAAAAATAAACTTTGAAAACTTTGATACTCAGATTCTTTGAAACTTTGTCCCGAAGCATTGACATAGCATCTCACAAAAAAATCATTCAATATAATTTTCTGCTAACACTCCATTATACTCTCTATAAAATAAGATTCCTAATACCAATTCCTCTAATCCACTTAATATTGATGGGGTAACTTTAAATATGATTTCGGCAAGTGGTGTACTGCATTTTATCGTTTTATATGAAATCTCGCTTTTACAGTCTTTACATTGACATCCTTTTTTTGCAGAACGGATAATACTCAAAAATGCTCTTAACTCTTCGATATCCATTAAAATACCAATATCACCTATCTGGACCTGTATTTTAAAATTAGCTTCTTGAGTTACTGAATAACTTTTTACGGTATACGCAGCACCAGTGCTGTTACAATATAATGGATCTAATACATACATAATTTTCTAGTTTATCATTTCATACAACACAAAACTCAACACCCTTTTTGCTATGCTCCTGTGTAGCTATAGCACAAATTTAACATCTTATTTTTAATTATTCTAAATAAAAATAGTATTTTTGTACTGTATTTTTTAATTCCCTTATTCTATGCTTTTAAATAGAAAACAGAGGGTCACTTTAAACACAACACCTATGGAAGAAATTGGTTTATTTTATGGATCAGATACGGGATGTACTGATGACATTACTAAAGATTTGGTAGCACAATGGTCAGATGCAACAGTAGTTGTTCATGAAATTGATGATGTGTCTGCGGCTGACTTTGATCGTTTTAACATCATCATTTTAGGATTATCGACATGGTATGATGGTGATTTACAAAGTGACTGGGAAGTCTTTTTTGAAGAATTCAAAACTATTGATTTCACGAATAAAGTAGTCGCTATTTATGGTTTGGGGGATCAAATCGGATATGGGGAATACTTTATTGATGGTGTAGGAATCCTTGCCGAAGTTGTTTTAGGAAATGGAGGCACCATTATAGGACATTGGCCTATTGAAGGATATCGTTTTACAGATTCGGTAGCTATTATTGAAGGAAAAGAAGATCACTTTTATGGTTTGGCTATTGATCATGACAATGAATCTCAATTAAGCGATGACCGTTTAGAGAAATGGATTTCACAATTAAAAGCAGAATTACAATCGTACGCGGTAACACACAATGAAATTGCGGTGTAGCAACTGTGTGAAAAAATGTGTTAAGGGAGGCATAAGATTCTGTATTAAGGGAGACGTAAAAAATTATATTAAGGGAAACGCAAAAAAATTGTATTATAGGGAGACGCAAAATTTTGCGTCTCTATACCGTTACTTTTCTGCGAGATTGTGCTTTACCTAGAATTTCCATTTTTCTCAAATCAAAGGTGCCGACCTGTGAACAGGCTTCTACCCAAAGATCCGTAATCGCTATCAATTCTTCTTTTTCTAAGGGTGTCACCATTTTTTGACACTGTATATGATGTCGTTCAAAATTAAAACGCTCTGTAAGAGGTTTTATAAATTTATATAGTGTTTGCATCGCTTCAGTATCTTTAGTCAGTTTTGTAACTAGACCCAAAGATTCTAGATTCCTAGCAGTATACATCTTATCTTCTTTTAAAAATATATTGGCATCCACCTTATTTAATTTTCTGGCTAGTAAACTATAGGCTCCCATCCCTGGAAACAAATTGAACTTATTTTCTGGCAAACAGAACTGTGCATCTTCTGTTGCTATAATAAAATCATGAGCCAGCGCACATTCAAAACCACCTCCATAAGCATTACCTTCTACCAAAGCAATCGTAATTGCTGGCAATCCAAAGGAAGTATACATACTATAAATGGCATCTACACATAAATGCGCATAGGTCCGTAAATTGTCCAGTTGCCCTGTTTTAATCTGTTCTAGAAAAAAAACAAGATCACCTCCCATATTATAAATCCCTTTATGTTCGGATGCGGATACAATATATTTCAGTGGACGGTCTGGATGCTTAAAATACGTCTGTACCCATTCCACAAATGTTCTAAATTCTTGAAGCCCTTCAATGCAAAAATTAGGCATTCCTGTGTCCTTAATTTTCCATATCAATAATTCTTCTTCTTTATAATAGTTTAGCGATACACAGTTAAATGTTTTCATAATCGTAGTTGTTTTATTCCACATTGTGGCGTTTAATTCTCAGGGGTAGACTTCTTCCAAATTAGTTTTAAGTGTTTTGATGCCTCCGTTATTGCAGCTACAGACGCTTTTGTATTGGCCAGTGCATTCAGCATTACGAAATCATGTATTGTATTATATTGCAGCCATACTACAGGCACTCCTGCTTTCGACATTTTATTAGCATACGCTTCTCCCTCGCTACTAAGCACATCATACTTTGCTGTAATTATCAATGCAGGTGGTAACCCACTCAATTGATCAATCGAAGCACACAATGGGGATACTTTACTTTGATTACGCACAGTAGCGTCTGGTGCATATTGGTTAAAAAACCATTGCATTGTTCTTTTCGTTAAATAATGATTTGAATGAAATTTAGTGTACGATTTCGTATTAAAATCTGCAGCTATAACCGGATAAAATAAAAGCTGGAAATCTATAGTCAACTCTTTACGCTCTTTTGCCATTAATGCCAATACTGTCGCCATATTACCTCCTGCACTATCACCTCCCACTGCTATTTTTTCAACATCTAACCCCAACGAATCACCATTCGCAACAATCCATTTTGTAGCGGCGTATGCTTCTTCATTTGCCTCTGGATATTGTACTTCTGGAGCACAACTATACGGTACAAAAACAACGGCCATATCTGACTGCACCGCAAGTTGATGAATTAAACGCTGATGTGTAATCTCATCTCCAAATACCCAGCCTCCTCCATGAAAATACATCAATACTGGAAATTTTTTCTTTTTGGACTCTTTTGGTGTCACGATAACGAGTTCTAGTTCTTTTTCACGAACTACTACTCTTTTTCGAATCGTATCTACAGCATATTGCTGCACTGGATATGCCAATTGAATATCCCGCATCAATTGACGTCCATCTGCTATGGGTATGCTGTCTAGCGGATCACCTTCATACGTATTTACCGCGGTTAAAAAATTATGTGTTATACTATCTAACATCATTGCATCTGACACCTTTTCTTGACTGTATATAGTGCTTAAAAAAACACTAAAGAGGTAAAAAATCACACCTCCCAAATGTTGTACATTATTATTTTTCATATTCAATTTCTATTAGTCAACTTTCTCGAAGCAAGCCCACGAAGTACTCATCGAATACTTATTTTTCATATTTCGAGGAAAGCTTCGGAGCATTAAACTCCACACTACGGATTACACCAATTGATTTTGAGGAAGCTTATTTCTTCTATGCTGCACATATTGCATTCCTTTATTTTTGAGCAATAGTAGCGCAAACGTAAGCGCAATTACCCCTGCTATAATCAGAAGCACAGTACCTTCTTTATGAATAGAAAACCCTAAGAAAGCCATGATCCAGTAGATCAGAATCCATTGAATACAATAAAAAGAGGTTACATTTTTACTACAATAAAAACAGAGTCTAAAAAACAGGTTATTCACTGGTAAAAACTTAATTACAAAAAATGATACCCAAATGAATAGTAGATTTAATCCCATAAGTGTTAAGGTTCCTCCTGGACCTAAATGATAATAATCTCCAAAATGATAGGCGTAATCATAATTGCATAATACAACTCCAATACTCATAAATCCGACACCAAAAAATAACATTGGTTGAAACAAAAGGTATATGTGTTCGCTATTTCTTTTCTGATACCAAACTCCAAAAAACAAGCCTATTAATATAAATGACATCCAAGGAAATAATGGAAAATAAACTGTATATCCATTTCCCCATAACAAATCTAATAGGTAATCAACCCCTACAATACCGCTCGTTATTCCGCTTAATGCTTTAGAAAAAACAATCATGAGTAATGCAACTATTAGTATTACTACTTTTTGCTTAAAAAGCGCGTAAAATACTCCTATAATCAATAAAGAAATACCTGCTAATTGAAGAATATCTCCTTTACCTAAAAAAAGTAAATAATTGGCTTTGTCATTCACAACCATCTGATTAAGATGTATAAACGATTCTGGAAACCCTCCAAAAAATTGAAGTGGTACTAAAAATCGTAATACATTTAATAGGTACCCCATTGCAATAATCAATACCGCTCTTTTCACAACAGTCTGCGTATTCTGTTTTCTAGAAAAAGCAAATGATATTCCCATCACTACAAGAAACATCGGTGTTCCTTTTTCAACCCATTGAATGATTTGTCCTGTTATCGAGTGTTCCCAGGTATTCATATCTGAAAAAATCATCATCGCATGTACTGGGATCATTAATAAAACACTAATACCTCTGACTAAATCAATAGCCTGAATTCTATTTCTCATATCTCTTTATTTGATTTTAATTCGATAGTGCTCATTGCTTCTTCTATTTATACGATCGAAGCTGGAAACAGATTTACTACCATATCACGATACGGTGCCAATGGATTCTTTAAAGTCCCCTCTAACTGCAAACTTTCTATGGGATCGGCTAAATCTAACATTTGCTTCGTATTTCGTAATTGCAATCGATTTAAACAACATCTTCCAAACTCTGGTGTAAAAAAATCGTATTGTTCGTATTTTGAAGCCATTTCTGGGTGTTCTGCCTGATAAGTATGAATACAGGCTGCTACTAACTCCCAAAAATGAGCTTCAGCATACCCTGAATGTGTTCTTAATATGGAAGCCATAAATCGAAAAAAGCAATCAAAAACATCTGTGAAAATGACTAAAGCTTTCATGTCATCCGAAGCTTCTGTGTACAAACGTTCTACTTGTTTAGGTAATGCTAGTGTGGCATCAAAAACAATAACTTCTTCTGTAATGTCTTTCATCAATACCTTTACAGGAGTATTATTTTCCATCACTATGATCAGGTTTTCACCATGAGGCATAAACGCCATTCCATAGGTGTAAAAGCAATGTAGCAGCGGACTTAAATAGCAGTTCAAATATTTTTGCAACCATACTGTAGTATCAAAAGGAGAAACTTTAATTAAATGTGTCAACAAGGATTCTCCTTGATTATCGATATGTAAAAATGCTGCCATGGTCATCAACTCCTGATTAGAAGTATATTTGGTATGTGGACTTTCTCTCCATAAAGCTGCCAACATTTTAGTATGTGGGCTACTTTTTCCTAGCGGCTCATAGTTTAGATTTCGATACCCTACGGTTGCCACTTCACCAAGCATTGTAAATCCATTTTTTTGTATATAGGCATCCTCAGCCAACAATGCTGTAATCCAATCCGTGATGGCTGGAGTACTCTCCATATAATATGGAGAAAGCCCTCGCATGAATCCCATATTCAAAATCGATAATGCTGTTTTAGTATACATCTTCTCAGGATGACTGATATTGTATAACGTTCGTATGGATTGTTGTGCCGAATACTTATCTTCTCCATATCCTAAAAAAACCAAATCTCTATCTGCAATATCTGCAGCAAATACATGCACTAGTTTATTATACCATTGCCAAGGATGTACGGGGATAAAAACATAAGATTCCATAGCCATGCCCAAGCCGTCCAAAATCGTATTAAACTTCGCTACCGTATTTAATCCCAGCTCTTTGCGCATTACGGCATTATATTCAAAACCCTTGACACCCGCAAAAGTGGCTTTACTTTTATGTCCAGCTACCCACAAAATTTGAAATGGAGCATTTGCTTCTGGAGCATACTTTAAATACTCCTGCGCATCAAAACCTATTCTACCATTATTCGCTACAAAACATGGATGACCTTCGGTCATAGCATGCTCAATGGTTTGGAATTTTTGATCTACTAAATCTGCCGAGGAATACTGTTCATTTGCATACTTATATGCTGCACTAGATAATGTACTTGTGATTTCCTCTAAATAATTTGGCAATAACTCTTCTGGAATACCCAATGAATACTTAAACTCCATAATGAATTGAAAAGCATCTACAGTAACGGATGTTCCTTGTTGTATTTTTATAATACTGTCAGGATCAACATGCCAATGGTCCAAACTGTGTTTTTGCGCTTTAAACTCATAGATAATACCTGGAATATCTGATACTATAATATATATACCCCATTGCTTTATAGTATCTTGTAGTACCGGTTTTAAAATTAGTTCATGCGCAAACTCACTAATTGCTTTACAAACTAACTTTTGGTTTATGTGTTTCCAAATGTTCGGTTGCAAATGTGTAGTTGCAGATTTTGGATTTGATATGGTATTTAAATTCGTCATAATTTTAACGTTTAATCCACATTGTGGAGTTTAATGCTCCGAGGCTTGCCTCGAAATGTAAAAAATAGGTATCCGCTGGATGCCTCGTGAGCTTATTCCAAAATAGTTGACTGCCCTCAAAAATTTTTATTTTAAAAGCTGTATTTCATCAAATTAGCAAGCATGAAACAGAAACATACCTCTAGCCCTATCGATAGGGATATCATTTAATTTTAAGGAAATACATCAATATATTTTCTATAATAGAATCTATACTCTATTTTCTTAAGTCTATTTTCTCTATTCTCTATTCTCTATTCTCTATTCTTTTTTCTTTAGTCTATTTTCTTTAGTTTCCACATTCATTTTAGCCGTTTTATAATTTACGCGTTCACAAAAAGCTAATGCTGCTTTTTTATGCGGCAACTCAATAGTAGATTCATATTGAAACCCCGCTTTAACATTTAAAGCATGAATTTTTTTATTGTTTACATCAGGCTCCACTACAACCCTATTTACCAAATCATTACTAAAAAAATAGTCCAATATCGTGGTAAAAATATGCCACGTAAATCCGTGTATCTTTTCCGTAGGAGGCGCTACTAAAAGATGCATCCCATAATCCCCTTCTTGCACAGGGTAGTATGCTGAAATAGGGTCTTTGGTTGCGCTATACCGTTCCATTAAAAAAACAGCTTCTTCATTATACATCCCTATAAAAACATCATGATGCGCCAATGCCGTCACCGCAGTATAAGATTCCTGTACCGCTTCTAGTGAAGAGTCTTGCATTTCCCAATAGGATGCATACGGTTTTGTAACCCATTCATGAATAAGAGGAATATCCGTATCTAGGTCTAAAGGTCGTAATTGGAGTGTTCCAAAATTTTCAATCGTTTTGGAAAACACAACATTCGATATCATTTTAATAGTATTCATAACGGGATACATTAAGAGAATAGTGAAGGTTCTTTTCTAAATGCGGCTATTGGATTTCGTAACCTTCCAGCAAATTGTAACAATGCCGTAGGGTCATCCAAATCAATCATTTGTTTATGATTATTTAGTTGTAACCGATTAAGACATGACAATTGAAAATCTGGTGCAAAGAGATCATATCGTATAAATTTTGAAAGCTGTTCTGGATAGCGTTCTTGATACTCTTGAATAGTGGTAGCCACCAACTTCCAAAAACGATCTTCTTCAAAATCGGCATGTGCTACCAAAATAGCTGCCATAAACCTAAAAAAGCCATCAAAAACATCTGTAAAGATGGAAAGGAGCTTTACATCTTCAGGAACTGGAGCAAACATTCGCTTTAAATGATCGGGCAACTCCATTTCCGGATTTAAAATACACGCTTCTTCTGTAATATCTTTTAATAAAATATGCACTGGGATATGATCCTCTACTACCATAATAATGTTTTCTCCATGTGGCATAAAGACCAAATCAAAATGATAAAAACAATGGAGCAATGGACTGAGGTATGCTTTAAAATACTTTTGTAGCCATACTTCTATAGACACTCCAGATGCTTTAATAATCTCTGGAAGCAATGCATTTTCTTCATCATCCACATGCAGGAAAGCTGCCATCGTCATGAGTTGTTGTCCTTCTTTTATTGCACTTACAGGACTTTCTCTCCATAATGTTGCTAACATCTTATTGTAATCATTATGCACCCCAAACTCTTCAAAATAAGGATTTACATAACTTACAGAAGCAATCTCTCCAAGCATTTTAAAACCAGTTTCTTGGATGTATGTATCCGTGTACAATAGTTCTTCTAACCAAACTGCCATTTTGGGTGCAGTCCCCAAATAATATAATGGTAACCCTCTCATAAATCCCATATTCAAAATCGACAGTGCCGTTTTAGTATAAAATTTATTAGGATTAGAAGTATTAAACAAGGTACGTATGGATTGTTGCGCAAGGTATTGATCCGGACCATATCCTAAACATATAAGATCTCCCTTGGCCAGTTCAGAAGAGAAGATATTGGCTAGTTTATTGAACCATTGCCATGGGTGTGTAGGAATCAGGTAATAGTCGTCTGGATCAAAACCTTGTGCAGCTATACTGTTTTTAAAAGATGCCAATGCTGCGCCATCCAATTCTTGTTGAATAAGTGTTTCATACGGCAAATCATCGATAGCAGCATATACAGCTTTACTTTTATGTCCTGCAAGCCAAACAATAGCAAACGAATTTCCAGCTTCTGGAGCATAGGACCGATAATCACTGCTATCAAAACCAATACGTCCATTATTGGCAACAAAACCTGGATGGCCTTCCGTCATCGATTGCTCAATAGTTTGAAAATCTGCGGTAACCAATTCAGATGCAGTAGGGTTGCCTTTCATAAATTTAAACGCACTCCCATATAAAGTACTCATAATCTCTTCTAGGTACACCGGCATTTTTTCAGCGTTTATCCCTAGTTGTTTTCTGAATTCTTTAATAAATAAAATGGCATCCAAAGGTACAGGTTGGTCTTCGTCATATTTTTCGATAGTGTCCGCATCAATCCATAAGTGTTGTAAGGCTAATGGTTTTGCTTTAAACTCATAATGAATGGTCTCATGATCGGTTTGCAAAGTGTAGTGATTCCAACCGTCTATATATGGCACAATACTTATAGGCTGTATTAATAATTCATGACTAAATTCACAAATTGATTTTTTAACAAGCCCTCTATTTACTTTCATCCATAACTCAGATTGGATATGACTTACGGATTGTTGGGGCGAAACGATATTATCTAAGGTATTCATAGTACTTCTTTTGTGAATGGTTGGTGTTATGGTATGCACATCCTGATAGCGTTCTCTTGTAAGCAAGGCTAACTGTGCGGTTTTATGAGGTAGGGTAACAATTTGATCCAATTGAAACCCCATACGCTCGCATAAAGCAAACATTTTTTTATTTCCGATATCGGGTTCTACCAGTAGTCTAGAAACTGTTGGATCTTGGAATACAAAATCTAGAACTGCCTTGAATATATACCAAGTAAAATGATCTATCTTGTTGTTTGATGGTGGCGCTACAATCAAATGAATTCCACAATCGCTTACTTGCGCATCATAATATTTGGATAGGATATCCTGTTGCGGATGATACCGTTCTAGAACAAAAGCAGGTGCTGCTTCATACATCCCTACAAAAACATCATAATGCTGTGGCTTCATTAATTCGGTATACTCTGCTTTCAACTGCGCCAAGGAATAGTGTTGCATCCCCCAAAAAACAGCATAATCAAGACAAGTCCATTGATGCAGTACACTACTATCAACATCAATATCAAAAGGGCGTATCGCTATGGTTCCAAAATCTAAAAAAGAGGTCGTAAAGACTGGTGTTTTTACTTCTGAATTTTGAATATGTATCTCTGGTGTATTCATGCTTTTAGGTTTTGATCAATTTTTCAACAACAGATTTCAATGGTATTCTATAGAAAAAATAGTACAATCCTAAAGTGATTACAAAACCTGAACATGCAATAAAAAATGAGATTTGAGATCCGAAATTTTCTACTACTATCCCTACTGAAAACGAAGACAATAGCACCCCTAAATTTTGAAAAAAATGGACTTTACTATAATCGGTAGCATAAGCATCTGGAGTGCTCATTTCAAAAAGCAGCACATCAAAGCGCACTACTGCTTGAAAAATTGCCCAACCATAGAGTATTCTACCAATCACGACGATACTCTCTTCAGGAATTCCTTGTAATACTAAACCAACAGCACCCAATGCAATGGCAGTAATAATACCTGTATACCCTGATTTGGAGGTACGTTTTGTATTCATCCATAGTGCAAATAATGCTACAACTCCCGGAATCGCATATATACATCCGGCAATCAGTTTGCTATTTGACAGGGTAATCTCTTGCCAATACGTCACAAAAAAAGGACGAATCAAAAAATCACTAAAATAAAGTACCATCGTGATCAACCCGATATGAAGAATAAACGTTTTGATAGGTCTCTTTTCTTTAGGTGTAGAAACCGGCTCTGGGAGCGCTACTGTGGTTTTATATTTTTTACTTTTTAGTAAGTAAGCACTCATTCCCATTTGAATAAAATCGCCTAATGCCATAATGAGAAAAATATAACTCGCAGCTACAAAATCTACCGTTAGCCCTCCAATAACAGCCCCTAAAATTCCACCTAGATGTACAATTACGGATAGTATGCCTATAGTGGTAGGGTGTTCTTCTTTAGTAATAATTTTAAGCAGATAGGGATACACTAATAAATAGCTTCCCTTAAATACAATCATTACTAATGAAACTACCCAAAAACTAACATAAGAAGTCGTCCAATAGCAGTATATCGCTAATATCCCGGCGATACATTGGGTATACACCAGAATATTAAGCTCTGGTATTTTTTTAGACACATACGCCCAAAATGGAAAAGCGATCATTACTACAAAACAAAGTGCTGCAAAATAGCACCCCACGATCTTAGGGTCTGTTACTCCAAATCGAGCTTCAAAAAACTGAGGGTAAAAAGGATGCAATAAGTAATCACTCACTACCGCTACCAACGTCATGATCAACAAGAACTTTTTCATACTACTGGTGCTGTTTTATGAATCTCTTCTTCGGCGGTGACCTCGAACTGCTGAAATGCAATTCTTTTTTCGATAGCATACTCATCTCTACCCGTTAACTCTTTGATGATATATGAATTGCGATAGCATGCCATCCCTAAATCTGGAGTCACAAATCCATGGGTATGTAGCTCCGCATTTTGCACAAAAATATCCTTCCCTTTAGTATCAATACTATAGTTGCGATGTACATCATACCTCCCATTACTATCCCAACGAATTCGATCGGATATACCTTCAAGAAACGCAGGGATTTGATAGGCATATCCAGTAGCTAACACTAAACCTTCTGTATGATGTGCATAATATTTATCTTGCTCTTGTTGGTGAATCTCTAAATCAAAAGCACCTGTAGCGGTCTCTGCGACTTTTTGCACTATAGAATTGGTTCGCAATTGTAGGGTTACTTCATTAGTCAATTGCTTCGTATACATTAAATCAAAAATAGCAGCAATCAATTCTTGATTAATTCCTTTGTATAACTGCTTTTGCTCTTTTGAAAGTGCTTCTCTTTTATCTTCTGGAAGGTTATAAAAATAGTCTACATATTCTGGAGAGGTCATTTCTAAAGTTAATTTAGAATACTCCAAAGGAAAGAACCGAGGCGATCGTGTGATCCAATGTAAGGCATATCCCTTATCATCAATATCTTGTAAAAGGTCATAAAATATTTCGGCAGCACTTTGGCCACTCCCAACCACAGTAATCGATTTTTTAGTTTGTAACGTTGCTTTATGTTGTAGGTATGATGACGAGTGTACCGCCTTCCCTTGTAAATGTTCACAACACTTTGGAACATAAGGTTGTGTTCCTGTGCCCAATACCAACTTACGGGCTTTATACAGAATACGAGTATTGGTTTTCAAACATTTAGAAATCACAATATAACAGCTTTCTGGCTCACTATACAGTATCTCTTTCACTTCAGTATGAAATCTAAGATTCGATAATTGTTGGGTTACCCATTGACAATATTGATTATACTCATTCCGTAAGAGTAAAAAGTTTTCTTTGATATAAAAAGAATAGATTCGTCCTTGTGTTTTCAGGTAATTTAAAAAACTAAATGGACTAGTTGGGTCTGCTAAAGTCACTAAGTCTGCCATAAATGGGATCTGTAATGTCGTATCCTGAAGTAACATCCCAGGATGCCAATTGAACCCTTCTTTTTGATCTAAAAATACGCCTTCTACCCCTTCCATCGTTTCGGTAAGACAGGCCAATCCTAAATTAAAAGGGCCTACTCCAATAGCGATAAAATCTGCGATTCGTTCTGCTTGTTGTTTCATCTGTATTCTTAATTATTAGTACTATATTCCTGTCCTTTTTGTTTCATCATTCCTATGATATGCATCAAATCATCAAGGGTTGTTTTAGGATTGAGCAACGTGAACTTCAGGTACACTGATCCATCTAATTTGGTGCTTGCTACAGAAGCTTGACCTGATTTAAATAGCGTATTCTTAATGTACATATTGATCGTATCATGCATACTATTTGCTGTAATGCCCATCGCCTTATATCGAAATACCAAGGTGCTTAATTCGGGTTGATGTGCCATTTCAAAACAAGGATCATCCTTAATGCTATGATATAATGCTACTGCCAAATGATGTACTGTTTCTAAAAAATAAGCAATGGTCTTTACCCCTGTCATTTTTAAAGTAAACCATAGTTTTAAAGCATCGAATCTTCGTGTAGTCTGTATGGATTTTTCAATAAGATTCGGTTGCTCTTCATTCCTACTCTCTAAAGGGTTCAAATAATCGGCGTAATGAGAAATATATTTAAAGTTCTCTTTTTCCTTGGCTATAAAAGCACTAGAACATACTGGTTGAAACAAGGTTTTATGAAAATCTATAGTAATAGAATCCGCATGTTCTATTCCTTTTAACTGTTTCGTATGGGTCTCTGTAAGTACATAACACCCTCCATACGCGCCATCTGCATGCAACCAAATTTTAGATTCTTTTGCTATCGTTGCAATAGGCTCCAAAGGATCAAAGCTTCCAAAATCTGTAGTACCAATAGTTGCTACTACGGCAATCGGTATATTGCCTTTCTGTTTTTCTCTTTCTATAGACAATGCCAGTGCATGAGGGTCCATTTTCATGTGGGTATCTGTAGTTATTGGAATTACAGCATCATAGCCCATACCCAGTAAAGCTGCATTTTTTTTGATGCTAAAATGTGCCTTTTCAGAACAAAATATTCTGAATTTACTCACCACATCAGACCATCCATGTTGCTTGATATTAAGTCCGTAATGTGTATACGCATAATGATCTCTGGCCATCAATAATGCCATAAAGTTAGACTGTGTACCACCACTGGTGAACACTCCATCGGAAGACGCTGGAAAATGAAATAAATCACTAATCCATCGAATCACCTCTTCCTCAATCAAGGTTGCTGCGGTGCTTTGATCCCAAGTTTCTACAGCAGTATTCACTGCTGAAGCTATTAAATCTCCTAATAATGCAGGTAAGACTACGGGGCAATTTAAATGTGCCACATACGTAGGATGTTGAAAAGAAATCGTGTGATCCAGATACAGTTCTTTAATCTCTTGCAAAGCTTCATCTATGGTCAATGTTTCTTCTGGATTAGCAGACAATAACGTTTTCTTAGCCCTCAATGCCTTGGGTTCAATACCACTATAAAAATGATCCTGATCTAAAAAATTGGTAATATATGCTGTCGTTTTTTGAACATAGGCTGCATACGTTTTTTTTGAGTTTACATCAAAAAGATGCGCTGTTCCTATATCTGGTCGTTGTTTTAGTTTCGTTTCAATAAGCATATTATTTTTATTTAGTCTAAATAAGTTATGTAAATTTAAAACAGGATTCAAATGATTTAGTGACGCAAATAGGATAAAAAATGACGTTGGGTTAATTTTCACTTATTTTAGACTGAATATTAAAAACATCACAAGTGTCGTCTGAAGTAACTCCCACTAATTAATTCAAAATCAGCACTATCAAAATTTATTACATTTGGAGATACGAATAAACATTCTCACTAGTGTCCACTATAAATGAACTACCCCGAGGCAGAGCCATCGAGGTATCAAAATAACTTGAGCTGATTTCTGTGCAACTCGGTATATTTTGACTTCCCTTGGTTCTGGAGATACTTTTTTATGACTTCTTCATTCGCATATTGTCCTACCGTATTTACATAGTAGCCACTCGTCCAGAACTTACCTCCCCAAAGTAGACTATCTAGTAAATTTGTGACTATTTTCTTAAACTGCGTTATTAATTTTATTTATTCTTATTCTTAGTTCCATTTCAACAGGAGTAATATACCCTAAAGCAGAGTGCAATCTCTGATTATTATACCATTTCACATAGTGTTCTATACAGTTATATGCTGCATATAACTTTTGAATCTATATCGATTCAGACATTCATATTTAGTTTGGGTTACTTGCTGTACATGACAGCGAATACAATTTGCCTGTACCACACGTTGAGAAGCCTCTTTCATTTTTATAACGTCAGGTTCAGCTCGCATCGTAAATACAGATGCGTGATAGGAACCATCTTTAGCTTTAAAATAGTATTTGTTAACAATATTATCATGAGGTACATGACAGGAGTTACAATTTGCCACTTCTCGATGTGAACTGTGCATCCAACTGTTATAAACGGGTGTCATCACGTGACAGTTAACACAGGTTTGTGGATCATCTCCAAGATAAGAAGTGATTTCAGATTCTTTCGCCATGAAAAGCCCTAACCCAATAATACGATTTGCGAATAATAATTTCGTATTTAGAATCTAATAAATTTTTCGCTAGTTAGAGGCATAAAATCAAAGAATAGCCGTAGCTATTGTTTAATTTTATAACGAATAAATAGTAGAAAAAGAATAGGATTATAT
>CALFCI010000075.1 GCA_937951135.1 uncultured Aquimarina sp.
TTTGGATAGTGATAATGATGGTATCGCTGATATCATAGAAAATGGGGATACAGATAATGTGATTTTGGTTTATGCAGATGCAGATGGCGATGGTTTGGATGATCTTTTTGATGATGTTTCCGATACCAATGGCGAACCAACTGTAGCAGATAATCATACGCCTCCTAATGCTAGTAATTTAGGAGATGGAGATACTGATGTAAATACAGGCGGTGATTTAGATTATCGAGATGTACTTTCATTGTTAGATGTAGATGGTGATGGTATTGATAATGATGTAGATTTGGATGACGATAATGATGGTATTCCTGATACTGTAGAAAATGGAGGTGTTGACGCTACGGGAGATACGGATGGTGATGGCATTCCAGATTATAGAGATCCAGATACTATTGGTTTTGTGGATAGTAATGGTGATGGCGTAGATGATCGTCAGGATACCGATGGTGATGGAGTGATTAACCAGTTTGATTTAGATGGAGATAATGATGGTATTCCAGATATTATAGAAGCAGGGGGAGTAGATGTAGATGGTGATGGCGAGGTAGATTACCCGACACCGGGAGACCCTATGAGTATGGTAGATACTAACAATGATGGATTAGAAGACACCATTGCTGCAACGCCATTACCAGTACCAAATACAGATGGAACAGGAGGAGCGAATTACTTAGATATCGATAGTGATGATGATGGTATTCCTGACAATGTAGAAGCGCAACCAACAGCGACTTATGTTGCACCTTCAGGTACAGATACGGATAATGATGGTATTGATGATGTGTATGATAGTGACATTCCAGGCAGTACAGTATTAAACATACCAGAAAACACAGATGGAGTAGATACTCCAGATTATTTGGATGTAGATAGTGATAATGACGGGGTAAGCGATGTTACGGAAGCTGGTTTTGAGATTGCTATTTCAACAAACGATACCGATGGTGATGGATTGTTAGATGCTTATGAAGGAAGTGATGTGAATGATGGATTTGATGTGAATGATGAATTAACTAATGGTTCAAATGATCTACAAGATACCGATGGTGATGCTACAGCCACAGGCGATGTGGATTATCGTGATACCGATGATGATGGAGATGGGGTAGATACGAGTGCAGAAGGGCCAAATCCAGATGGCGATGGTGATCCAGATACAGGAGCTACTCAAGATACCGATGGTGATGGTACACCAGATTATTTAGATCTTGATGATGATGGAGATGGGGTAGATACGAGTGCAGAAGGTGCTAATCCTGATAGTGATGGGAATCCAGATACGGGAGCTACTCAGGATGCTGATGATGACGGTACACCAGATTATTTGGATACCGATGATGATGGTGATAGTATCTTGACTGAATTTGAACTAGATCCTAATGATGATGGCAATCCAACACCAGATGATACGGATGAAGACGGAATTCCAGATTACTTAGATGTAGATGATGATAATGATGGTGTTCTTACTGAAGATGAAAACCCTGACCCAGATGGTAATGGTGATCCAGGTGATGCTATTGATACCGATAATAATGGTATTCCGAATTACTTAGAGCCTAATGGATCGGTACCTAATGGAGAGGATGGAATTACAGTTTTTACTGGATTTTCTCCTAATGGCGATGGACAAAATGATACATTTATTATTGAAGGAATTGAAAACCTAGAGAATACATTAGAGATCTATAACCGCTGGGGAGTAAAAGTATTCAGTGCTGATAACTATGGTCGTAATAATAATTTCTTTAGAGGGATTTCTAATGGACGTGTCACCATCGAAGAAAAAGATATGCTTCCTGTAGGGACATATTATTACCTCTTAGAGTACGTGTTGGAAACAGGAGAGCGTAAGTCTAGAGCAGGATATTTGTATATTAATAGATAGTGAATTAAAGTAAAACTCTTTAAGTCATGATGGATTTAAGGAGGATAAATACAAAATAGTATTATGAAAAAAACATACCTATTATTAGGAACAGTATTTCTAAGTTTATTATGTTGGAATAGTCATGCTCAGCAAGATGCCCAATATACTCAGTATATGTTCAATACCATTAGTGTAAATCCAGCGTATGCAGGAAGCCGAGGGGTAATGAGTATTATGGGATTGCATCGTAGTCAATGGGTAGGTTTGGATGGAGCACCCAGAACACAAACGCTAACCATCAATACGCCAATAGGTCAGAAAAATCGCGTTGGTTTAGGGCTGTCTATTGTGAATGATGAGATTGGGCCAACAAACGAGACGTATTTTGATATTGATTTTTCATATACCATTCCAGTCTCAGATGAAGGGAAATTAAGTTTTGGTTTGAAGGCAGGAGGTCATTTGTTAAATGTGAATTTTCAAAAACTATCACAATTTGATGTTAATGATCCAAGTTTTCAAAACAATGTAGATAATAAATTTAGCCCTAATGTTGGAGTTGGATTGTATTATCATACGAGTCGTTTTTATTTAGGATTGAGTGCACCTAATATTTTTCAAACGGATCATTTTGATGAGGAGGCAACAACTGGAGGAAATGATTCTTCTACATTTATAGCTGAGGAGCGAACGAACTATTACCTCATTGCAGGATATGTTTTTGATATTAATGATAATGTTAAATTTAAGCCAGCAGTATTAACTAAGGTAGTGGCAGGAGCTCCACTTCAACTAGATGTTTCTGCTAATTTTTTACTGTATGACAAACTTACTTTAGGAGCCGGGTATAGATGGGATGCAGCATTTAGTGCTATGGCAGGTTTTCAACTTTCGGATGCTATGATGATTGGTTTTAGTTATGATAGGGAAACTACAGCACTAGGAGGGTCAGAATTTAATGACGGAAGTTATGAAATCATGATACGTTTTGAATTATTTAGAAAATATAGTAGACTACTAACTCCTCGTTTCTTTTAATACCATAATACAAACGTTTACTTCAGTGTAAACTAAAGTTTAAATACAACACCATAGAATATGATAAATTTTACTAAATATTTTATAGCCATAGTGGTTACTTTGTTACTCTCTAATTCTGCCTTTTGTCAAGAAAAAAGATTAGCAAGGGCAGATGAGGATTTTGAGCGTTATGCTTTTGTAGATGCTAGAAAAATCTATTTAAGTGTCGCAAAAAGTGGATACTCTTCTGCGGATTTATATAAGAAATTAGGAGATTCGTATTATTTTAATGGAGAATTGAAACAAGCATTACCTTGGTATGACAAGTTGATTTCGGACTATCCAGATTCCATTGAACCAGAATATTTGTTCCGATATGCGCAAGGGTTAAAAAATGCCGAACGGTACGATGATGCAGATAGGATTATGGATCAATTCATTGGGCTTACAGGTGGGGATAAACGGGCAGCATCATTTATGAAAACTAGAGACTACCTTAAATTTATCGAAATGCAGTCCGGAAAGTTTAAAGTCGTAAAAGTTGGGATTAATTCATCATATTCCGACCATGCACCAAGTTTTAATCATAAAGGACAATTGGTTTTTGCATCATCTAGAAGCGGAAAATCAGGGAGTATGGTAAAAACGTTACACGAATGGGATGAAATGCCGTTTTTGGATTTATTCATATCAGATATCTCAACATCCAATGTCGTGTTATCTGCACCTAAAAAAATAAAAGGAAAAGTAAATACCAGATTTCATGAGTCTTCGACTACATTTAGTGCCGATGGGACTACGGTATATTTTACTCGAAATAACTTCACAAAAAAACGATTGGTAACCAACGAAACGGGAACAACATTATTAAAATTATATAAAGCTACATTGGATGGAGAACGATGGGTAGATATAGAAGAATTACCGTTTAATAGTAATGAGTATTCTGTTGCACATCCTGCCCTAAGTCCTGATGGAACTAAATTATATTTTGCAAGTGATATGTCTGGTGGAAGAGGTTTATCAGATTTGTATGTAGTAGATATATATGAAGATGGAAGTTATGGTGAGCCCAAAAGTCTAGGAGACCGAATTAATACAGAAGGGCGAGAAACCTTTCCTTATGTTAGCGACTCTGGACGTTTGTATTTTGCAAGTGATGGACATGTCGGTTTGGGAGGATTAGATGTTTTTGTTGCAGTACCAGATGTAGTAGGGTTTTCAGTACCCTATAATGTAGGAAGACCTGTAAATAGTGCGTCTGATGACTTTACTTTTGTGTTAAAAGAAGAGACAAAAATAGGATATTTTGCTAGTAATCGTTCTCGAGGAAATGATGATATTTATAGTTTTAAGCAAATAGAAGAGTTGATTACTTCATGTCAACAATATGTTAGTGGAGTTGTTACAGATGCTGTAACTAGAAAGTTTATAGCAGATGCAGAAATCATTTTACTCGATGAGAATAATCAAGAAATAGAACGTACCATAACAGATAGTAAAGGAAATTATAAATTTCAATTAGAATGCGAACGTTCTTATGTGGTAAGAGCAGTAAAACAAGACTATAAACCTACAGAAGCATTGTTAGGAACCAATACTATTTTGGAGTATGAACATAAACTACCATTGCAATTGGGTGAAGGTGGCTTAGATTCTAAAGAGGTTAGACCTGGAGATGATTTGGCGAAATTATTACAATTACAGGTCATCTATTTTGATTTAAATAAATCATATATCAGACCAGATGCTGAGATCGAATTGCAAAAGATAATTGCAGTGATGAATGAATATCCTGAGTTGAAAATACAAGTGCGATCACATACAGATAGTAGGTCTGATGATGGTTATAATATGAAATTGAGTGAACGTAGAGCAAAGAGTACAGTGAAATATATCATTAAAAAAGGAGGAATTAACCGGAACAGGATTTCAGGAAAAGGATATGGCGAAACTACATTAATTAATCGATGTACAAATGGAGTGGATTGTCCAGAGAAAGATCATCAATTAAATCGAAGAAGTGAATTTATAGTGATTGCGCAGTAATAGAAGGATAGTATCAAACGATTAGTAAAAGAAGACTGCTATAGCGAACCAATATATAGAATAGACAAGCCTCTCTATGTTTTTTTTAACATCGAGAGGCTTTTTAAGTTTAATCCATAGAATTCCCCGATAGCTCTGCCTCGGGTGTATTGACCAGACTCAAGACTTTTAGAACCAAAACTCAAGATAAAATAACGTCTTGGTTCTTGTAGCGAAGCGATCTTATCTCTGGCACCCCCGATAGCTCTGCCTCAGGTTAGTATGAGTTTAGTGTGTATTTAGGATTAAAAAACGAATTGCAGAAGTTCTTTGTATCTAATCGCAATGCAAGTAGATCATGATCTCATAGGCAAACCAAATATTGATTTTTTCATAGTTGATTTTGACGGGTTAAAAGTTCGTTTTGTCGATATTTTTTTTTTTTTAGAATGTGAAACAGTCATTTTTAAGTTCTTTTAAGTTTTTTTGTAACTAGGGTTAAACCTTTTTTTAAAAAAGGTTTAACAGGTGTTTTTTTAAATACATAAGAATCAATTTAGAAAAGAACTTATAATGAAGAAAACTATTCAATTTATTCCAAAATATATAAGTATAATAATTACGTTGTTATATTTTGCTGCGGGATTTTCACAAGAACGAAAATTAGAAAAAGCAGACGAAAAATACAATTCATATTCTTATATAGATGCACGAAAAATTTATATCGCAGTTGCAGATAAAGGATATGCATCTTCGGATTTATATGCAAAAATAGGCGATTCGTATTATTTTAATGCAGAATTGGATCAAGCATTGTTTTGGTATGAAAAATTAGAAGATCAATTTCCAAACACAATGGATGTAAAACATTTGTATCGGTATGCTCAAGTGTTAAAGTCTGCGAAACGGTATCAAGAATCGGATACGATAATGGAATTATTTCATCAACTTTCAGGTAATGAAATCGACCAATCTGCATTTGCCATGAATACTCAAGACTATCTTCATTTTATAGCAATGCAATCCGGTAAATATGAAATCATAAAATTAGGAATAAATTCCTCAAATTCTGATTTTGCACCTAGTTTTACGCATCAAGGGGAATTGGTTTTTTCATCATCTCGCGAGTATGCTAATATGACGAATACGGTACATGAGTGGAATAATATGCCTTTTTTAGATTTGTTTGTAGCCACTCTTTCAGATACAAATACAGTATTGCCTAGGCTTAAAGCATTAAAAGGTAAAGTAAATACGAAGTTTCATGAGTCTTCTACTACATTTAGTGCTGATGGGAAAACGGTGTATTTTACACGTAATAATTATACAAAGCATAAACGAAAAACAGACACGGCAGGAACAACATTATTAAAGTTGTATAAAGCGAGATTGCAAGGTGGGAAATGGAGTGATATAATGGAGTTGCCATTTAATAGTAATGAATATTCTGTAGCACATCCAGCATTAAGCAATGATGGAACACAATTGTATTTTGCAAGTGATATGCCTGGAGGAAAAGGGCTATCAGACCTCTATGTAGTGTCTATTTATGCTGATGGCACCTATGGAGTACCTAAAAATTTGGGCGATGCTATTAATACAGAAGGAAGAGAAACATTTCCGTATTGTAGTGAGTCTGGGCGACTTTATTTTGCTAGTGATGGACATGTAGGATTAGGAGGACTAGATGTATTTGTTTCGAAATCAGACAGTATTGGGTTTTCACGGCCTTATAATTTAGGAGAACCTATTAATAGTAGCGCAGATGATTTTACGTTTATATTGAACGAAAAAGATAAAGTAGGGTATTTCGCTAGTAATCGATCGGTATCTGGAATTGCAGATGATGATATTTATAGCTTTAAACAAACCGATAGCTTAATTACAAGTTGTCAACAGCATGTGAATGGAAAGCTATTGGATAAACATACTAAGGAGCCATTACCAGAAGCTGTTGTCTTGCTCATAAATGAAAATAATGATATTGTGAATACTATGATTACAGGGACAACAGGTGAATATTCTTTTTCATTAGAGTGCAGAAAGAACTATAGAATTGAAGGAACAAAGAAAGACTATGCTCCTTCAGAAGTAGCGTTGTCTACACACGCTATACTGGAGTATAACTATACTATTGATCTTAATTTAGATAGTGATGGATTACAGTATAAAGAAATCAAGATAGGAGATGATTTGGGTGTAGCATTAGGGTTGAAAAGTATTTATTTTGATTTAGGAGAATCATATATTAGAAAAGATGCAAAGATCGAATTACAAAAAATTATTGAAGTACTTCGAGAATATCCAGAGTTGAAAATTGATATAAGATCACATACAGATAGTCGATCTAGCGCGTATTATAATAGGAGATTAAGTGATCGAAGAGCAAAAAGCACTATGCGATATTTTGTTAAAAAAGGAGGAATTAATGCATCTAGAATTACTGCTAAAGGTTATGGAGAATCAAAATTATTAAATGAATGCGAGGATGGTGTGCCTTGTTCAGAAATTAAGCATCAGCAAAATAGAAGAAGTGAATTTATTGTGATACAACATTGATTTTGAATACTGATATAGGTCTTGTACTTTAGCAGGCTATGATAGATAGTGAATTACTTGAATATTTAGAATCTTTTCTTACTCCTAGGCGTTCTGCTTTATATAAAAAGGTGGTGGAACAGCGTACGAACCATTTTACAGTGGCTATAGAAGATGTATATCAATTGCACAATACAAGTGCCGTCATAAGAAGTTGTGATGTTTTTGGAATTCAAAATGTGCATGTGGTAGAAGAGGTTAATAAAAAACGAATTGATCGTGAAATTGCCATGGGCGCTCAAAAATGGGTAGATGTGAATCGGTATGCGACGACTAGAGCGTGTATTACAGCATTGAAAACTAAAGGGTATCAGATTGTCGCTACAACTCCTGATGAGAATGCAGAGGTACTACAAGACTTTGACCCCAGTATACCATCAGCTTTCTTTTTTGGACAAGAGCAGGAGGGATTAAGTGATGATGTATTTCATGCTGCTGATGTAAAACTTCATATTCCGATGGTTGGATTTACAGAAAGTCTAAATATTTCTGTTTGTGCAGCAATTGTTTTACAGTCTGTAACGTATCAACTTCGCAATTCAGCAATAGCTTGGCAATTATCCGATGAAGAAAAACGGATCAAACGTATGGATTGGGCTAAAAAAATGATTAAAAAGCATAAAGAGATTATAGAGCGATATCATCAAGAAAGATAGATCTATCTGAAAAAACATCTGTTTTTATGTATTTTTAACCCGGCTTATGCAATAGCACTTCGTCATGAGGTTTGAAATTGCGATAAAATATGATGTTTTTTAAAATTTAGCATAGCATCGCTATGGTTAAGTTTAAAAACATAGCGGAGCGGTATATTTTGAAGTAGTTTCAAGCCGTAATAGATTTTCTACTGCATAATCCGGGTTTAATTGAAATTATCCCTTATTTTTTGAAGTAAAAATACAGTGTACGCCCTTGTGTTTTGGGGTATTTACATGTTAAAAATGGTTTAACCGTATGTATGTTATGTCTTTGATATTCCCTTAGTTAAGAATTATTTGTTATATTTGATATGAATAAGAGTCTGCCCCGATCTATTTTACAACTAAAACTAGCAGTATGAAAAAGAAGAAAATTTCCGTAAAAAAAATAGGAGCAATACTTAAATCAGTAAATAATAGGTTTATGAAGCAAAGTAAGCCAACGATTTATGATGCTACAATTCATGATGTTTTTCAGAAAAAAACAATAGGATAGATTAGGGCTGTATTACAACAATAAATTTTATGGTTGTGATATTTGGTAGTAAGTAAGATACCATTATTATTCTATCTACTCAATGCCTTATATTCTTCGTAACACTCGCTAATGGCATCTAGTATTTGTAAGTCATTAGCATATTTGATAAAATCAATAGAGTAGTTACAATTTCGTAATATTTCATCAATATCTAAACGGTCTACTTGAAGTAATACCATTAGGGTAGCTCTGTCAAATTTAGTTTCTAATAAATTCCTGATTTCGTCATCCTTCTTCATTCTTCGAAGTTTTTTCAGGTCTTTTCCTTTTTTACCAAACATATTATACAGGAAATCCGCAGGATTCGAAATAGACTGTAATACTTTGGTTACGGCACTTGGCTGTCTACTACCGCCTTCATAGCCCGAATTTAATCCGGAAATACTATAGCGATAATTATTGTATATCGGTATTTTTTTAGCGTCAATTTCTAGATAACCAGAGAGTTGAATCTTACTTACAACCACTTCTTCTAGAGCAATGCCTAGTTCTGTTAGTTTAAGTTTTACACTGCCAAATTTAATCCAGTCATTAGTGACCCTTACTTTTAGTGGTTTGTATCCAATATATGAAAAGTATAAAGTGTCATTTACATTCGCTTTGATGTTAAATTCACCTTTATCATCTGTTATGGTGCCAATAATTTTACTAAGGTTAACAATGTGAACATTTTCTAATGAGGTGTTGTTAGCTTCGTTAACAACCGTTCCTGATATGGTGTTTTTTTCTTGCGCATAAGACGTAAGGCATAATAGCATACATAATAACAATACGTAAGTGTTACTTTTCATATCTTATAAGACGGTTAAATGATCGTAATATTACATAAAAGCTATAGACTAGACCAATTTATTGTCAAATATTATATAGAATGATAGTGAGCGTTATCAGCGAATTAACGATCACTTCGTCTTTTTCTGTCTCGACGACCACCACCGCCACCTGATCCTCCGCGATCTTCTCGACCTTTATAGCTACTTCGTTTTCCGTCTTTTGGCTTGAATCCATCGCTTCTGCGTTTTCCTTTAAATCCACCTTTTTGGTCTCGGCGTCCACCTTTTCTTCTTCCGGAATCTTTAGAAACTTCTACATTAATTTTTCTTCCTTCGATTCTAAAGTCTTCAAAAATCTCAAGGACTTTTTCTTGATGTGAAGCATCCGTATTGAAAAACGAGAAACTATCTTTAATGTCTACACGATTTACATCATCTCTACCTAGGTCTAGGGCATCTTTTAGTAAATCCTTTAAAGACATCCAATCATATCCGTCTTTTTCACCAATATTGATGAAGTAACGGGTGCTATTACCGTTGTTATCATAGCTATCACTACGTCCATCACTAGGACTATTTAAATCTTTAGATTTTTTGTAGTAGTTATGGAAACGAGAAAATTCTACTGAGAAAAACTTTTTAATTAATTCTTCTTTACTAAAAGATTCTAAAACTTCATTGATGGCAGGGAGGTAGTTTTCAATATCATCATTGATTTCAGCTTTCCCAATATCATTTGCCAAATGGAATAACTGTACTTGACAAATTTCCTCTCCACTAGGTATATTTTTCTTTTCAAACTCTTGTTTGATAATGCGTTCTACAGATTTTATCTTTCTAACTTCACTTTTAGAAACAATAACCATAGAAACACCTACTTTTCCAGCACGCCCAGTTCTTCCACTTCGGTGTGTATAGGTTTCTATCTCATCAGGTAATTGGTAATTAATTACATGAGTAATATCATTAACATCAATTCCACGTGCCGCAACATCTGTTGCAACTAGCATCTGGATCTGACGATTTCTAAAACTCTTCATCACAAGATCACGTTGATTTTGACTTAAATCTCCGTGTAATGCCGCTGCATTGTATCCATCTTCAATAAGATTTTCAGCAACTTTTTGTGTGTCTCTTTTAGTACGACAAAAGATTACAGAAAAGATATCAGGATTTGCATCAGCAAGTCTTTTTAATGCAGAATAACGATCTCTCGAATTTACTACATAATATTCATGAGATACATTTTTAGTTCCTGTGTTTTTATGCCCAACTGTAATTTCTACAGGGTTCTTCATAAAACGTTTAGCGATAGTAGCTACTTCTCTAGGCATTGTAGCAGAGAATAACCAAGTGCTTTTTTCTTCAGGAGTATGTGATAATATGGCGTTAATATCTTCATAAAACCCCATATTTAGCATTTCATCAGCCTCATCTAATACGCAATATTTAAGAGAAGAAATATTAACCAATTTACGATTAATCATATCTTGCATACGACCAGGAGTAGCTACAATAATTTGAGCTCCTCTTTTAATTTGTTTGGCTTGATCTGTAATACTAGCCCCTCCATAGACTGCTACGGTGTGTAAGCTAGGAATGAACTTAGAATAATTTTTTAATTCATTGGTGATTTGTAAGCAAAGTTCACGAGTAGGAGCGATGATTAGCCCCTGTGTAATTTTACTAGAAGCATCCACTTTTTCTATTAAAGGAAAGCCAAATGCAGCAGTTTTTCCTGTTCCGGTTTGTGCTAAAGCAACAATATCCGTATCTTCGTTGAGTAGTATAGGAATAGCTTTTTCTTGTACTTCACTGGGCGTTTCAAATCCCATTTCATTCACAGCTTTTAATATAGCTTCTCCTAAACCTAACGTTTCAAATTTGTTCATAGTCAAATAAAATAAGCCGCAAAGGTACGTTTTATTATTGGCTTATTGTTATGCAAAGAATAGTTATTCTATTATTTAGGGTATACTAATGAAGCAATGCGATATCCTGTATATTTGTGTCAAAAAAATACAAATGTGATGGTAAATCTATAGGTTTGCAGGCTATTTCTCAACCACTTTAATCTCAAACAATTTATTCCAATTCTTTCCGGTAACGAAAATTTGTTTTGTATCTTTTTTATAAGCAATACCATTCAATACATCCAAATTTTCATGTTGCTTTACTTTTTCACGTAGGCCAGATAAATTGATTACTCCTTCTAAGGCTCCATTTTTAGGATTAATGATAGCAATGCCATCTTTCTGCCAAGTATTAGCGTATATTTTTCCATCAATCCATTCTAACTCATTAAATTTAGACTTAATTCCGGTATTTGTAGTCACTTCGATATAACTTAGTTCAGCAAGTGTTTCTGGGTCTAAGATCCATATTTTTTCGGTACCATCGCTTTTATAAATTTTAGTACCATCATTGCATAGTCCCCATCCTTCTTTACTTTGATTGTAACCAAAACTAGCCGTTTTTTCTAAGGTATGTAGATCATAAATGAATCCCTCTTTAGCTTGCCAAGTTAATTGTATGATTTTACCATCGATCACTGTAATTCCTTCTGCAAAAAACGATTTATCAATATCTTTTTTCATTAGAACTTCACCTGTTGTCAATGCAACTTTTCGTAAAGATGATTTACCTCTGCGTCCAGTACTCTCAATTAAGGTATCATTACTGAACTCTAACCCTTGAGTATATGCTTCTTGATCGTGAGGATATTCTGCGATGATAGTATAATGATATAATTTTGGAGCTTTGTCATTCAATAGGGTCACTTTTTTTGTAAGTACTTCTTGTGTACCTTCAAAAAACACAGTAGCCTTTAGGAATCGATTTCCTAGTCGTTCTTCTTTTAGTACTTTTTCAAAACTAGTTCCTGTTGAAACCTGTATTGTAGTGTCTCCCAATTGGTATTGAATGGAGTCAATTTTGATGTTTTTCTTATTTTGGATCGACGCTTTTAGGGACTCACCCAGCTTAATTTTGGCTGCTGTATTGTGAATTTTTATAGAAAACTGTTTTTTTTTGACTTCAGAATTACCTCCACAAGAGATAAATAGAATACTTAATATGATGGAGTGTAATAAGTTAGATGCGCTCATGAGTTGAATTGTAATTTAAAGCAAGATATTTATTTTAATTGGGTTTAAAAAATCATTGTGAAATATGAGTAAAGATTGTATCTTTGCCGCGGCAAGTCCTACACAACCAGCTCCTGTTGAATCCTCCAGGGCGGGAACGCAGCAAAGGTAAATAGTTGTAGCGGTGTGATGTAGGTAGCTTGCCTTTTTTTATGTCTTTATGTGAGCAATCACAGCTAATAAATAGACAGCTGCCCCTTCAAGTATACGTCAAAAGAAATTTCATCACCATATACCATTTATGATATGACAGAGAACAACACAACTCATAAGATTGTATTGATTACTGGAGGATCTTCGGGCATAGGAAAAGCAATAGGGGTATACCTGTGTGATAAAGGGTATACTGTTTATGGAACAAGCCGAAATCCAGATCAATATGCAGATTTTAAAGCCTTTAAGTTGTTAGCTTTAGATGTTAATGATACATCTACAATTCAATCTGCGGTTCAATACATAGAAAAAAAGCATCAAAGGATAGATGTGCTCATTAATAATGCAGGTGTGGGCATCACAGGGCCTATAGAAGAAATACCAGAAGAGGAAATCTTTAATAATTTTAAAACCAATTATTTTGGTCCTATTAATGTAACAAAAGCGGTATTGCCTATCATGCGGGTACAGCGCAGCGGTATGGTTATTAATATTACTTCCATAGCAGCGTATATGGGACTTCCTTATCGCGGTATTTATAGTGCTTCAAAAGCTGCATTACATATGACATCTGAGGCTTGGCGAATGGAACTTAGTGCGTTTAATATTAAAATGACAACAATCGCACCAGGTGATTTTGCAACCAATATCGCTTCTGGACGTTATCATGCTCCTGTATTAAAAGATTCGCCTTATGAAAATGTGTATGGTAAAACTTTGGATCTCATGAATGCCCATGTAGATGAAGGTAATGATCCTACTGAAATGGCAAGAATTGTATATGAAATTATAAGGCATGATACTCCTAAAGTGCATTATAAGGTAGGTGAGTTTCTGCAAAAGTTTTCTGTGGTCTTAAAAAAGATCTTACCAGATACTTGGTATGAAAAAATGTTGAGAAATCATTACAAGCTATAGTGCTACTAAATTCTGAATTCAACAGTATAAATTCAGAGTTTATATTTGGTATTATTTTTATATTAGCACACTTACTATGTTTGGTGTATTTGCATAATTTTTATGTTTTATACCATTTTATATTTGAATTCACCAAAAAAACGATATAACAAATGAAATTTTTTATTGATACTGCCAATTTAGAACAGATTAAAGAAGCTCAAGATCTAGGAGTGTTAGATGGAGTAACGACGAACCCATCTTTAATGGCCAAAGAGGGCATTACTGGTGCAGATAATATTATCCAGCATTATAAAAAAATATGTGAGATCGTAACAGGAGATGTTAGTGCTGAAGTCATCGCTACTGATTATGAAGGAATGATCAAACAAGGAGAAGAATTAGCAAAGCTAGATGATCAGATTGTGGTGAAGATTCCAATGATTAAAGACGGAATTAAAGCGATTAAATATTTTAGTGATAAAGGTATTAAGACAAACTGCACATTAGTATTTTCAGCAGGGCAAGCTCTATTAGCCGCAAAGGCAGGAGCTACGTATGTTTCTCCATTTATAGGAAGATTAGATGATATTTCTACTGATGGGTTAAATCTTATTGCTGAAATCCGTTTGATTTATGATAATTATGGCTTTGCTACTCAAATTTTAGCAGCATCAGTGCGGCACACAATGCATGTTTTAGAGTGTGCTAAAATAGGTTCAGATGTTATGACAGGTCCACTCTCATCTATAGAAGGGTTATTGAAACACCCATTAACAGACATTGGATTAGCTAAGTTTTTGGCAGATTATAATAAAGGAAACTAGTTTCGTCATAATAAACACCCACTGTTCGTTTTGTTTTACAGTGGGTGTTTCTGTTAATCTATAGAATTCCTCGAGGCTCTGTCTCGGGTGTATCGACCAGATGCAAGACTTTTAGAACCAAGAGTCAAGATAAAATAGTGTCTTGTTTCTTGGTTCTTGTAGCGAAGCGGTCTTATACCATTTTATGTTTGAATTGGGTGAATTCAAATATAAAATGGTATTATCTCTGATACCCTGATGGTGCTGCCTCTGGGGAGTTCATTTTATCCGAGCCTTGCCTCGAAATGTAAAAAATAGGTGTCTGCTGGATGCCTTGTGAGCTTGCTCCGAGGTAGTTGACTACATCTCTAGTTTTTTAGATGCTTTTCTAAGTTTGTTTTTTGATATGTAGTAATGACATCATGTAATTTTGGAGAGAATAACATGGCATTAGCCTTTATAATTAGTCCTTTATTGTCCAGTAAGATAACTTTGCTTTTGTAATGAATTACAAGTTCATCTACAGCACATTTTCCACTTTTAAATTTATATTCTTTTTGATCATTATATTGATTTCTTTTAATCAGTTGAAGCCATGTATTATTTTGTAAGATATCATCTTTGTTTACTGCAATAAAATCAACATCTGGATACATAAGCCGTAATGAAGCAGCTCTTCGATGTGCTTTGATATAATGATTTTTATTTTCGGTAGACCAAAAATATAAAGCAGTTATGGGTTTTTTAAGAATAGTAGATAAATACACCGTATTTCCTTGGGCATTGATTAATTCTTGATCTGGTATCGGTTTAGATGGTTTTAGAGTCGCAGTCGAAATTAGTAAGGTTTCTAATTCCTTTAAAATGGTAGTGTCAGGATTTTTATGAACATAATGTTTGAAAATAATATTTGAATCTTCATTATTCTCGCTATACAATAAAAACTTTCTAACCGTATTGCGAAACATGTTATTTTTAATATAGGTATTTTGAATTAAACTATCAATAAGGTACAATTCATGTTTGGTATTTTCAAGAATATCACCTAAACTATCATGTTCTTTATTATTATATACAAGCGAGGCATGGGCAATGTATTGTTTTAAATACCGATTGTAAGCATAAAGTCTTTTAAGTAAAGAATCATTATAATTAATATGTGTTCGGTATTTAAAGAAATCAGCAGGGGTTTCGTTGTGGTCAACGTTCACTATGGTTTGATTTCGTTTGCCATTATAAATTTGATTTCTAGAGTAAAAACCATATTCAAAACTTGCTCGGGTAATGTGTTGGGCTAGGGGGCTAAATTGATGTTTTTTAGCAATACGTTCGTGTTTTTTTATTTGTTGCTGATAAAGAGAGTCTTGTTGTTTTCGAAAGCCTTTTGGAGAAAATTTTAGGTCAACAGTCCTGAATTTACTTCTTTTTTTTTCATTATGAAGAAACATATTGATCAAAAAATTATTTTTCTTGGCACCATCACCGGTAAATACTAGTGATTCGTCAAACTCTAATGTATTTAATCGCATTAGAATGCTATCCCCTTGTTCTAATAAAACAATTTGTTTTTCAGGATTGTGTTTAAAAGAGTATAGTCCATCTTGTAAAGTATCTATTCGATGTGAAAATCTATTATTGTGGTCTAAGTATAGCGTATCATTTTTGTTATTAACATCAAAAAGCACAACATAATTTGTATTAGGATTTACGATTTCACCTCCAAAGTAGGTGTATTCTCGTTGTGATTTTTTTGATGATTGTTGGCAACTGTATACACAACATAAAAGAAAAGCGAAGTAAAAATATTTCATGGTTGGTTGATACGGGCTAATTATTAGAGGTATGTTATTTGTTGCTAAGATGTTACTGGTAAAAAGTTAATTATTTTCAAATGTACGATTAAAAGTATATTTTTTTTTGAAGTGAATTGATTTTTCTACTTTTGCAAAAATTAATGAATACTAGAATCCTAATTATATGTTATCAGTTTCAAATCTTTCTGTACAATTTGGTAAGCGAATTTTGTTTGACGAAGTAAACACAACGTTCACCCAAGGAAATTGCTATGGCGTTATAGGTGCAAATGGAGCAGGGAAGTCCACATTTTTAAAAATTATTTCTGGTACTATGGAGGCGACTTCAGGTCATGTACATTTAGAACCAGGAAAGCGCATGTCTGTTTTAGAGCAGAATCATTATGCTTATGATGAACATACTGTATTGGAAACGGTAGTTATGGGCAACAAGCCTTTGTTTGCAATCAAAAAGGAAATGGATGAGATCTATGCCAATCCAGATTTTAGTGATTCAGATGGAGAGCGAGTAGGAGTACTACAAGTGGAGTTTGAAGAGATGAATGGTTGGAATGCCGACAGTGATGCCGCTACAATGCTTTCTAGTTTAGGTATAAAAGAGAATGTGCACTATACGATGATGGCAGATTTGGATACCAAACAACGGGTACGGGTTTTATTAGCTCAAGCGCTTTTTGGAAATCCAGATGTATTGATTATGGATGAGCCGACCAATGATTTGGATTATGAAACCATTTCATGGCTAGAACATTTTTTAGCAAATTATGAAAATACCGTTATTGTAGTATCGCATGATAGACACTTTTTAGATGCGGTATGTACACATATATCAGATATTGATTTTAGTAAAATTAATCACTATAGTGGTAATTATACATTTTGGTATGAGTCTTCTCAGTTAGCAGCACGCCAGCGATCGCAACAAAACAAAAAAGCAGAAGAGAAGAAGAAAGAACTGCAAGAGTTTATAGCCCGTTTTAGTGCAAATATGGCAAAGTCGAAACAAGCGACGTCACGTAAAAAAATGATTGAGAAGTTAAATATAGAAGATATTAGACCTTCTAGTCGTAGATATCCAGCTATTATTTTTGATAGTGATCGTGAGGCTGGAGATCAAATTCTAAATGTAGAAGGCTTAGCAGCAAGTGTTGATGGAGACGATTTATTTACAGGGATTGATATTAATTTAGCCAAAGGAGATAAGGTCGTTATATTTTCTAAAGATTCTAGAGCGACTACAGCATTCTATCAAATTATTAATGGAAAACAAAAAGCAGATAGTGGTCGTTTTAATTGGGGGGTAACCACAACACAATCTTATCTACCTGCGGATAATAGTGAATATTTTGAAAATGATTTAAGTCTAGTAGATTGGTTACGACAGTGGGCACAAACGGAAGAGGAACGTGAAGAAGTACACTTGAGAGGGTTTTTAGGGAAAATGATTTTTAGTGGAGAAGAAGCACTGAAAAAATCAAATGTATTATCAGGGGGAGAGAAAGTAAGATGTATGTTGTCTAAAATGATGATGACAAGAGCCAATGTAGTCATGTTAGATGAACCCACGAACCATTTAGATCTAGAATCTATTACTGCGTTTAATAACGCATTAAAAAAGTTTAAAGGAACAATTTTATTCACCACGCATGATCATGAGTTTGCGCAAACCGTTTGTAATCGTGTAATAGAGTTAACACCTTCAGGAGTATTAGATCGATATGCAACTTTCGATGACTATATGAGCGATCCTAAGATTAAAGAATTAAGAGATAAAATGTATGCTGTAAAAGCGTAGTTGTGTTGTCTAGATAATAAAAAATGAGGATGTCTATTGTATAGACATCCTCATTTTTTTTATGCGTATAAGACTCTAGTTATTTTTCATTTTCAATGACGTTTACTAGAATCAACTCAGGTTAAAATATAATAAAAAGAGCTCCTATACCACCATGTTATCTTAATGTAGCTCCTAACTTTGTTTCAAAATTAGATTTCAATTTATTCATTATTTTATCTACTTGTTTATCGGTCAGTGTTTTTTTATGATCTTGTAATGTAAAACTCACAGCATACGACTTTTTGCCTTCCGGCAGCTTATTTCCTTCGTATACATCAAAAAGATTTACACCGGTTAATAACTGTTTTTCAGTTTGGGTCGCAATAGTATGGATCTCTTTAAATGTAGTAGTAGTATCTAGCAATAAGGCAAAATCTCTTCGAACTTCAGGAAATTTTGGAATTTCTTTAATTTTTATTGTTCTACTTTTAGCCAGTGCTATGATAGCATCCCAATTAAAATCAGCATAAGCAACTTCTTGTGGTATCGAAAAATGTTTTAAAATTGAAGCGTTTACGATTCCAAACTCAACTAATGCAACCTTGTTAGCTTCTAAGCATAACCCTTCTGAGAACACATCATTTGAAACTGGTATTGTTTGTAAATTAGTATGTCCAAGACGTTCCAACACTGCAATTACTATCCCTTTTAAGTGGAAAAAGTCTCGAGTAGCTGCGGTTGTATTCCAATGCTCTTGTGTTTTATTACCAGTCATCAAGATGCTAAGGTGTTTCTTTTCTTCCCTAACCGTTTGATTATGATAGGTTTTTCCAAATTCGAATACATTAAGATCACTTTGTTTTCTATTGAAATTATGAGATATTGTCTCTAAACCAGAGAATAACATAGATTGTCTTAATACCGATAAATCATTGCTTAAAGCATTCAATATGGTAATATTGGCATCTTCAGAGATATTCTCGCTTAATGCTGTATAGGTATTTGTTGTTAGTGAATTGGATAGGATTTCATAAAACCCTTGACTTACTAATTGTGTCGCGATGGTATTTTGAAGATTGTGATCTGATAACGGATCTACTGTAGATATAGATGCACTTAATTTGGTAGAAAATTGAATGTTATTATATCCATAAACCCTCAAGATTTCTTCGATAACATCAGCTTCTCGTTGTACATCATTGCGATACGGAGGGATGGATAAACCAAGACCACTTTCGGTAACACTATTCACTTTAATTTCTAAAGAGGTCAAAATCTTTTTTATAGTATCTCTAGGAATTTCCTCACCAATAAGTTTTTTTGTGTTTTCAAAAGAAAGGAATACTTGAAAATCTTCTATTTTTTTAGGGTATAGGTCTATAATATTACTAGTGATTACCCCACCTGCTAACTCTTTAATAAGTAGTGCAGCTCTTTTTAAAGCATACTCAACAGTATTAGGGTTAATACCACGTTCAAACCTGAAAGAAGCATCGGTATTTAATCCATGCCGTTTAGCCGCTTTGCGCACACGTACAGGGTTAAAATAAGCACTCTCTAGAAATATCGTAGTCGTTTTTTCGGTTACACCAGAGTCTAATCCGCCAAAAACACCTGCAATACATAATGGCTTTTTTTGATCACAGATCATAAGATCATCTTCGTGTAATGTTCTTTCTATTCCGTCTAGAGTAGTGAATTTAGTACCTTTTGCAACGGTTTGAACCGCTATAGTGCTTCCTTCTATTTTTTCAGCATCAAAAGCATGTAAAGGCTGCCCCAGTTCATGCAATACATAGTTGGTAATATCAACAATATTGTTCTTAGGCGTTAGCCCTAATGCCAGCAGTCTATTCTGTATCCAAGCTGGTGATTCGGACACTGTGATATCTGAAATCGTTAAGCCACAATATCTAGGAACAGCAGCAGGGTCTTGTATTTTTATATCTATTTTATGTGTTCGAGTATCTACGTTAAAATTACTTACTGATGGTGTAATTAATTCTATTTTGATGTCTTGCTGTAATAATCCAGCTTTAAGGTCTCGCGCTGTGCCCCAGTGACTCATGGCATCAGATCTATTGGGGGTGAGTCCAATTTCAAATATATCATCGTTTTCTACAGGAAAAATATCAGACAAAGGTGTTCCAACAGGGATGTCTTTGTCGAGTACCATAATACCATCTTTGTATGTGCCAAGTCCTATTTCACTTTCTCCGCAAAGCATTCCATAACTTTCTTCACCTCGAATTTTACCTTTTTTGATGGTCCATTCTTTTCCTTCTTCGGTATAGAGCTTAGTGTCTATTGTAGCCACAGCTACTTTTTGACCAGTACCAACATTAGGAGCGCCGCATACAATAGGAATGGGAGTCCCAGTTCCAATTTCTACTTTAGTAAGTTTTAGACGATCGGCATTAGGGTGGGCTTCGCAACTTAATACTTGACCAACAACAATACCTTGCAGGCCACCTTTTATGCTCTCATAGGTGTCGATGCCTTCTATTTCTAATCCTAAATCTGTAAGTAATATTGCAGTTTGTTCAGCTTTCCAATCTAGATTAATGAATTGTTTTAGCCAGTTATATGAAATCTTCATGTGTTTTCAGTAAAATATGGAGGTCAAAGATACTCGATTGTGAAAAAATGAGCAATAAGAATTGATGTAATTTCCATACAAACGTGTTGTTTTTATGCAAAGGTGTTGGTTTCTTTTTATTTAGAGCATGAAGTTATAATAAAGTCTTTAAGTACTAGTATTTATTCGCTTTTTTGTTGTGTGATGTTTGCAGGTATTGGGGATAATTTAATTATAAATAGACATATTAGTCTAGATTATCGAATTAAACTTGTGTTAATTGAGAATAATGATATTTATTACTTGTTATTTTTAACTAAAATACTGTTATTTAGCAACTTATATTTTTTTATTTCTTTTTTTAATTATTTTTCCTTGATTTAATTGTGGTTTTGACGTATCCAACTTTCATGGTTTTGTGCGTAAATTTGAGAAGATATTAATGTTTAAGTTAATGAATTACTAAAACTTAAACTCTGTATGTATAAAGATGTAGTTGATACTGTACTAAAAGATGACTGATTTTTTTCGTCTTAGCAGGAATCAATTTTTGGTGTAATAAACATGTAGAAAACAACTTAATCTGTGTTTTTGAAAGTGATTACAGCATACTCTTTTTTAAATACAGTAATATATACTAATATAATCAAGCTCCAAAACCCTAAGATCATGAGTGTATCAGCCAACTTTAACGTTTTTTGTAACCATTTGAAATTTACATCTCAAAAGGAATCCATAATTTCTAATCGTTTTCGGAATATTTGTAAACAATTGAATAAGGAATATTGGCAAATGGAAGCTGAATATGGCGGGATGTATATAGGCTCGAAAGGAAGACAAACTGTGATTTGTAATGGTCAAGATATTGATATGATATTTGAAATGCCTGAACATATTTTGTCAAAATACACAAATAGTGAGTACAATTCACAATTAGTTTTTTTAGAAGAAGTAAAAGAAATTATTGTGGGTTTATATTGGAATACGGAGATAGATGAAGAAAAACAAACAATTAAAGTGCTGTTTTCTGATAAAATGACTTTTCATATTTTACCAGTTTTTAGAAATATAGATGGTTCATATACCAAAGCTAATATTACCGATAATGGTAGTTGGTGTATTATAGATCCCGTTTCAGAAATTAAAGACATGGATTTAGGAGATCATCGCATTAATTTGAATTTAAGAAGGTTATGTCAAATGGCTCGTGCTTGGAAAAAGAGATGTAGTGTGCCGATTCATAATAAACTGTTAGATACGTTTGCTCGCGAATTTATGATAGTGTGGAAAGATAATAAAACATCGTATACACATTTTGACATGATGTGTCGCGATTTTTTTAAATATATGATGGATCAAGATGCAGCACAGACAGAATGGAAGGTGTTAGGTAAAAATGATGTTCTGTACAATACCAACCATTTTAGATATAATGCTATTATAGCCTATGATAAAGCAACTGAAGCCATACAATTAGAAACAGAAGGCAAGCACTGGACTGCACGACAAAAGTGGAGAGAAGTTTTTGGAATTAAATTTCCAGAAGATATTGTAGAAGAATTGAAATTGAAAAAAATAGAAGAAAAAGCAGTGTCTATTTATGAGGTGCAGCAAAAATGTGTTAGCACTTTAAACCGCAGGAAGAATAAGTCTAAAACACTTCAATTTACACTTGCTTTAAGTATTGTTTTGGGAATATTGGCTATAGGGTATACCAATCATTTTAATTTTGGAATAGTTTTGTTTAGTACAGCATCCATACTATTTACGGTTAATGTGTTTATGCAAAAAAGAAACTTAACGGAGGTCATAAAAAAGCACTATAGCGCCGCTCAATATGCTTTAGAAATTAAAGAAGAATGTAAATTAGTTTTACATGATCTGAATTATAATACTGTAGAAATGGCTATTATTCAAGAAAGAATTGAGAAAGTATGGCATAAAATTAATGCTACATATATGGGCGATCATTCTGTACTTAATCATAAGTATACCAGCATAAAGAATAGACTTCGTGAAATATTGCATTTGACAGAAAAAGGAAAAATGTTACCGCTAAATTCGCTTACTATAGATAGAAATTATAATAAAGCATTACAAGTTTCGGCATAACATCAAAATAATTTTTCGCTTTGTTTCTTTTGTATTTCAATATCGAATATAACTGTAACTTAAGCTGTGTGCCAATTTTCTATTTTATTTCAATAAAAATAATCCAAATTGACTCCTCTCATTTCAAATAATTTCGATACAAATTTTTGATAAAAATTCATCGATAATAAGATATTCTTTTTATAATATGTAATGTATCTTTGCTGCCTGTAAATACAGATTAATTACGTACAAAAAGATCATGAATAGTTTGGGTGAATACCAATATTCAATACTGATCATAGAAATAAAAGAAACCCATGAAAGCTGGAATTGTAGGATTACCGAATGTTGGAAAATCAACCTTATTTAATTGTTTATCAAATGCAAAGGCGCAAAGTGCCAACTTTCCGTTTTGTACTATTGAGCCTAATGTAGGAGTGGTTAATGTACCAGATCCAAGATTAGAGAAATTAGAATCATTAGTAAATCCAGAACGAGTATTACCAGCTACAGTGGATATTGTAGATATTGCTGGATTGGTAAAAGGAGCAAGTAAAGGAGAAGGTTTAGGAAATCAATTTTTAGGAAATATTCGTGAGACTGATGCTATTATTCACGTATTGCGTTGTTTTGATAATGATAATATCGTCCATGTCGACGGTAGTGTAGATCCAATTCGGGATAAAGAAACTATAGATATGGAACTACAGTTGAAAGACTTGGAAACTATAGAAAAAAAGCTTGAAAAAGTAAAAAGAGCCTCTAGAACAGGGCAGAAAGAAGCTCAAAAAGAAGAAACGATTTTAATACAGATTAAGGAAGGATTAGAAGCAGGTACTTCGGTACGTGCATTAACAATTTCTGACGATGATAGAGCTGCTTTTGTAGCGCCTTTACAATGCATTACAGATAAACCTGTTTTGTATGTGTGTAATGTAGATGAAGATGCTGCTGTTTCTGGTAATGCTTTTGTAGATAAAGTAAAGGCAGTTGTGGAATCAGAAAATGCTGAGGTAATTATTCTAGCAGTGGGTACAGAAGCTGATATTACAGAGTTAGATGATTATGAAGAGCGCCAACTATTTTTGCAAGACATGGGCTTGGAAGAAGCTGGAGCTTCGGTATTGATTCGAGCAGCATATAAATTATTAAATCAACAAACATATTTTACTGCAGGAGTTAAAGAAGTGCGTGCATGGACCATTCCTATTGGAGCTACTGCGCCACAAGCGGCAGGAGTGATTCATACCGATTTTGAGAAAGGATTCATACGTGCGGAAGTCATTAAATATGATGATTATATTACTTATGGTAGTGAAACCAAAGTTAAAGAAGCTGGTAAGCTAGGAGTAGAAGGAAAAACATACGTAGTAAGCGATGGAGATGTAATGAATTTCTTGTTTAATGTGTAATCCCAAATGCAGAATATAAGTATCGTTGCTATAAAACGGTATTAAAAAAGGTGCTGTAAATGATCTCTTGAAGTGATTATTTACAGCATCTTTTTTTAGTTATTGACTGATCGTAAAACGTTACCAACTATTTTAAACCCGGATTATGCAATAGCACTTTGTCATGAGGTTTGAAATTGCGATAAAATATGATGTTTTCTAAAATTTAGCATAGCATCGCTATGGTTAAGTTTAAAAACATAGCGGAGCGGTATATTTTGAAGTAGTTTCAAGTCGTAATAGATTTTCTAATGCATAATCCGGGTTAAAAAGGGAATTCAAATGTATTTCAGTTTAGTACATGACAAATATTAGTCGCTATGCTTTAGATTTTGATCATCATCGTTTTATGGTTGCTAGCCCTGTTAGACCTACTAGGTTTTGGAAACCTAGTAGGTCTGGATTACAAAGTGATGATACAACTTTACATAGAGAACAACTATTTTTTGTAATGTACTTAGGTATTCCAGTTATTTTGAAATGCATTAAGTGCAATCAACTGGCAACGATCATTGGGCATCGTAATTTTAGTGTAGATGTGTGTTTTGTACTATAGGAGAGTACGTACCTTCGTACTATGAATGCTTCTAAAATTTTTTCTTCCGGAGTGCTATTTGCAGTGGTAGGGATAATCTTATTTTCTGCGAAAGCGGTACTGGTTAAAATTGCATACCGATATGATATTAGTGCCGAGCATTTATTGCTGTTTAGAATGGGATTTGCATTGCCATTTTATGTAGTGATTGCAATTGTAAATACGACTAAGGTTAAATCTAAGGCAAAACAATTAGATTATTTGTGGATTGTGTTTTTTGGATTCATAGGGTATTATTTAGCTAGTTATTTTGATTTTTTAGGGTTGCAGTATATTACAGCAGGATTGGAGCGCATCATACTATTTGTATATCCTACCTTAGTATTAATACTTTCCAGAATTTTTCTAAAAAAAACAATAACCAAACCACAAGTGATTGCGATTGTATTGACTTATGTAGGGGTGATCATTACATTTTGGGGAGCCGTACAATTTACATCTTCAGATATAATTATAGGGACAGTGCTTATTTTTTTAAGTGCTTTAACGTATGCCAGCTATTTGGTAGGAAGCGGATGGCTTATTCCAAAATTTGGAGTAGTTACATTTACGTCTTATGCTATGATTGTTTCTTCATTAGGGATTATAATACAGTATTTAATCACAGATAGAGGCACACTTACGTCATATCCGGTAATAATATATGTGCTAGGCTTGGCGATGGCAATTTTTGCTACAATCGTTCCATCCTATTTAGTGTCCGCAGCCATAGCTAGATTAGGAGCATCTAACTTTGCTATTATTGCTAGTTTGGGACCTATTTCGACCATCGTATTAGCGTACTTTTTTCTTGACGAACACCTTTCTGTATTACAATTACTTGGAACGTTCATTGTTATTATTGGGGTATTTCAGATTGCAAAAACTAAGAAATGATGTTTCGATTTCACACCGCATTTTGACAAGATCTACTAGATTTTTAAAACCCAGTAAGTTTGAATGACACTGAAATTGTTAAATAAAACTTGAAAATTAAACATAGGTAAAACAAATTCCATATTTTGCGCGCCCAAAAAGGTGTAACACCTTTGTTTTTTATGCGTTTATATTTAAAAATAATTGAATGAGAATTTCTATATACATCTTAGTTTTTAGTTTAGTAGTAGTCAGTTGTGGAGCACTAGTTTCTAAAAACACAAATTTAGCGACACAAACTCCTATTGCGACCACAGTAGATTTAGTACATATTGATGAAGATCGAGTACCTGTTACGATCAACCCAGGTCGTTTTATGAAGGATACAATTACATATCGACTTCCTAAAGTAGTACAAGGAACCTATGCCGTGAGTAACTTTGGATTATATGTAGATGACCTTAAGGCATTAGATTATAATGGAGCGGTATTGCCAGTGACTAAAATAGATACGAATACATGGTCGATTGCCAATGCAACACAATTGGATAAAATAGTATATAATGTTAATGATACATTTGATATTGAAAATTTAGGGTTGGAAACTCCGTTCTCACCTTCTGGAACCAATATAGAGCCTCAAAATTTTGTATTGAATTTACATGGGTTTATTGGGTATTTCGAGAGTTTAAAAAAGAACCAATACACAGTAGCAGTAACAGCACCTGTAAGTATGAAAAAAACATCAGCGTTACATGCGGTATCTTCGGAGCCTAGTAGTGATGGACAAACAGTAGTAGATCACTACGCTGCTAACCGCTATTTTGAAATTACTGATAACCCTTTGATGTATGGGAATTTAGATATTGAAGAATTTCTTGTAGGAGATATCAAGATTGTGCTGAGTGTATACTCACCAAACAAAGTACATACAGCTGCCAAAATAAAGGAAACAGTATTTAAAATGATGAAAGCTCAAAAAACATATTTGGGCGATATTAATAGTACACCTAGATATGATATTTACTTATATTTAGGAGGAAGTGATGAGACCGCGCCGACTGGCTTTGGAGCTTTAGAGCATCATACGTCTACAGTAGTAGTTTTACCAGAACAAATGCAAGATGAGGCATTGGCATCAGCAATGATTGATGTAGTTTCTCATGAGTTTTTTCATATTGTAACACCATTAAGTGTGCATTCTGAAGATGTACATTATTTTGATTATAATGCACCAACATTTTCTAAACACTTATGGATGTATGAAGGCGTGACAGAGTATTTTGCAACGATCTTTCAAATTAATCAGGGATTGGTAGAAGAAGAGGCCTTTTTAACTAAAGTAATGGGTAAAATAGAAGCTTCTCGTAGCAGAGGCTTTGACGATAGTATGAGTTTTACTGTAATGAGTGAAAATGTACTTAAAAAACCGTATGCACCCAATTATTACAATGTATATGAAAAAGGAGCATTGATTGGAATGTGTATTGATATCATTATGAGAGAAGAAAGTAAAGGTACACGAGGTATTTTATCTTTAATGAAAGAACTTTCATTAAAGTATGGAAAGCATAAACCTTTTGAGGACGATACGTTAATTGAAGAAATTACTGCAATGACATATCCCGCGGTAGGTGCTTTTTTGAAAAAGCATGTAGAAGGGACAACTCCAATCAACTATCAGGAGTTCTTTGAAAAAGTAGGAGTAGCAACAGGAGAAGATCGTATAGAAACGAATTATGTACAAAATGGCGGAACATTAATTTTTGCAGGAAATCAAGAAAAAGGTACCTTATATTTTAATGATGAAGTACTCAATAATAGTTTTTGGGCAACTCAAGGCGTATTGCCAAATGATGAATTGGTATCGGTTAATGGTACAGTACTCACTTTAGCCAATGCTAATCAGGTATTGGGAGCGACTTTTCAATGGAAAGAAGGAGATGATCTTACCATAGTTTTAAATAGAGCTGGTACAGAAGTTGTGGTGAAGACTAAAGTAACCAAGTCATATACAAAAGGGCAACGCTTAAAAATGATAACTTCTCCTACACCAGATCAATTAGCAACTCGTACTGCTTGGTTGAAGGGATAGTAGTAGTTTAAGACGGATAGATATTAGATTTTTTTATTTATCTAGTCAAAAAATCAATACACAATGCCACAGCTTTTCCACGATGGCTGATTTCATTTTTCTTGGAGAGTGTAAGTTCTGCAAATGTTTTAGAATACCCCTCAGGTGTAAATATAGGATCATACCCAAAACCCTCTATGCCTTGCCTAGCTGTGGTGATTGTACCCTTACAGATTCCAGTAAATACATGCGTATTCCCATCTAAGATCAAAGCAATGACGGTTTTGAATTGCGCATTACGATTTGGAGTATCCCCAAGTTCATGCAATACTTTATTCATGTTTGCATCGGGATCTTTGGAAGCGCCAGCGTATCTAGCAGAATATACTCCGGGAGCACCTTGTAAGGCTTCTATTTCTAAACCGGTATCATCTGCAAAACAGTCATAGCCATATTTTTCTTTGACATAGTTAGCTTTTTGCTTGGCATTACCGGACAATGTAGGTGCCGTTTCGGGAATATCTTCAGTGCATCCAATATCAGCTAAACTCAAGAGTTCAATATGCTTAGGGACTAAGGCTTGTACCTCTTTAATTTTATTCGTATTGTTAGTAGCAAAAACAAGTTTCATTAGAATGTTAAATTTAGTAGTATACTAGGATATGGTTTCTGGTTATGATTTCATACCCCAATTGTTCAGTTACAAAATAGTGAAATTTAACGATAAGATAGTTACTCTGTAGCGTCTAACATCTAGAATCTACTAGTGTAAGCGGTCTAAAGATTACACCGCAGCATCAAATTGTATTTTCCATTTGCCTTGTACTTTTAGTACTTGCTCAATCACATCTCTTACACATCCTTTTCCTCCTTTTTTATGAGAAACATACCTGGCAATTTCTTTAATTTCGGTCACAGCATCCTGAGGACAAGTAGGCAAACCTACAATTTTCATTACAGGATAATCAGGAATATCATCCCCCATATATAAAACAGATTCTGGAGTTATTTTGTGATTCGTAAGGTATTCTTGAAGCTGTTTTGTTTTATGATGGGCTCCAAGGTATACATCTTTAATCCCTAGCGTATTAAGTCGTTTTTTTACTGCTGGATTGGTGCCTCCAGAAATAATACAAACATTAAATCCTTGTTGTAATGCTATTTTTAAAGCATACCCGTCTTTTACATTCATCGTGCGTAATAATTCTCCATTAGCATCTATAAGTAGACTTCCATCCGTAAGGACTCCGTCTACATCAAAGATAAATGTTGTAATGTGTTGTAAGTGTTCTTTATAGCTTTTCTCCATGATATTCTTGTATGGTGTTTGTTAGTATCGTATATAATTTTTGATGCATAGGTTGATATAGATCTTGCAGATGTTTTGTTATTGTTTTGTGGTCATTTCGGATAGCTGGTCCCGTTTGCGCCTGTTTCGGAGGTAATGTTACTATTTTTTCAGCAGTTTCTTGTATCAACGGATATAAAATTTCGAAGGGGAGTTGGTGCGCATCACAAATCTCATTTCCGATGGTATATAAGTGATTCGTGAAATTATTAACAAAAACAGCCGCAACATGCAATGCACTGCGCTGTTCAGAAGTTAAGGTATAGATTTTGGTAGAGAGCGCAGAAGCGATTTGGAACAAAAGCTCTAGATCTTTTTTTGACCTTGCCTCTATACAGATGGGAACAGTGCTAAAATCAATTTTTTTACCCAAACTAAACGTTTGTAAAGGGTACCAAACCCCAGCACATTGATCAGAAGCTATGGCATCCATAGAAACTCCGCCAGCAATATGTACGACTAGTTTATTTTTAAAAGGAAGTTTTTGGCTAACTTCAGTAATAGCAGTGTCACTAATACAGAGCAGGTAAATATCAGCTTCCAGTATTTCATGCAGCTGTGATGTAACCGCTATAGCATCGCCTGGATCTAATGCTATACCTTTCCTGTTATAACATTGTATAATGTCTAGTGTAGGGTGTTGCTGTATCGCTTTATATAGATGATGCGCTACATTACCCGCCCCAAGTAAAACAATCTTTATCATACTGCTAAAATAAGGAAGTTAATAGTAATAATAACATCCTAATCATGCTTAGATAAATGCAAATAATGAAGGGCTGTTATAGCATTATTATTCTATGAAAAGCATTAAATTTGCACAGCTATAAAAAGAAAAAGTTGTTATGCAAAATAAGCTAGTGAGTATGTTGTTTTCTACACGAGTAACGGCAGTGTTATTTATTGTATTTGCAGTATCGATGGGAGTCGGAACTTTTTTAGAAGATGGCTATGGTACGCCTGCCGCCCGAATATGGGTATATAACACTTGGTGGTTTGAAGGTATTATGTTATTTTTTGTAATCAATTTTTGTGGAAACATTGTTAGATATCGCCTATATACTAAAGAAAAACTAGCAACATTAGTTGTGCATTTATCTTTTATTTTAATTTTAGTAGGTGCTTTTGTAACCCGTTATATCAGTTATGAAGGAGTGATGCCGATTAGGGAAGGAGAGACTACTAATATTTTTTTATCTGAAAAGACATATTTGACTACATTTTTGGATGGAGAGATTAAAGGAGAACCAAGACGTAGGGTCGTAGAGGAATCCTTAGAATTGGCAGCAGCCACAAATAATAGGTTTATAATAGATACCGACTATAATGGTCAAGAAGTATCGATTGCGTATAAAGAGTATATCAAAGGGGCAGAAGAAGGATTGGTTGAAACTGAAGATGGAGAACTATATTTAAAAATTGTAGAAGCGGGAGATGGTAACAGGCATGATCATTTTCTAAAAGAGAATGAGGTATCGAATCTTCATAATATATTAATAGCATTTAATAAACCTACTCCTGGGGCTATCAATATTACATACGAAAATGATAACTATAGCATCAATTCACCATTTGAAGGAACGTATCTTAGAATGGCAGATCAGAAGGAAGGCATATTAATTAAAGATAGCGTACAGCCCTTACAGTTGCGTTCATTATATCAAACTGCGGGAATGCAATTTGTGATTCCGGAGCCTGTAACGAGAGGAGTATATGATATTGTACCTATTGAAGTTAAAGAGAAAGGACAGCAAGATGCTTTAATTGTTGAAGTGACTACCAAAGGAGAAACCCAAGAAGTAAAATTATTAGGAGGAAAAGGATATGCTAATGATATGAAAACAATAGCACTAGGGGGATTAGATATGCATTTTAGTTTTGGATCTAAACGTATGAAGTTGCCCTTTTCATTAGCACTCGATGATTTTATTGCAGAAAAATATCCTGGAACTACCAATGTATACAAATCGTATAAGAGTAAAGTGCAGATCGTAGAAGGAACCACAAAAACCCCTTATGATATTTTCATGAATCATGTATTGGATCATGGAGGATATCGATTTTTTCAAGCATCTTTCGATCCAGATGAAAAAGGAACAGTACTCTCTGTGAATCACGATTTTTGGGGTACTTGGATCACCTATTTTGGGTATATGTTATTGTACCTCGGGCTGATGTTAATTTTATTTACTAAAGGTTCTCGATTCAAAAATTTAGAACAAATGTTGAATAAAGTTAAAGCAAAAAAGAAGACCATGGCTGTGGTTTTGGGGATCCTATTTTCTTCTATATCTTATGGACAACAGGAAGCGGATCATGTTACAGATCATTTGCAAGTATTGCCCAGTCAAGCGGTATTGGATTCTGTAATCAAGGCTAATGCAGTGTCTAAAGAACATGCAGCAAAGTTCGGAAGTATTGTAATTCAGGATGAGCGTGGTAGAATGAAGCCTGTGAATACATTTTCATCAGAACTACTGCGAAAATTAAGTAAAAAAGATACCTATAAAGGGCTAAATGCAGATCAGGTATTTGTATCGATGGTTGAAAATCCTTTTATATGGTACAGCATTCCACTAATAGAGATACAAAGAGAGAATGATAGTATTCGTAGAATACTAGGAGTTTCTACAACAGAAAGAAGAGTATCGTTAATGGATTTAGTCGAAAAAGACGGTACCTACAAATTAGATCCATATTTAGAAAAAGCAAGCAGTACCAATACTCCGAGTAGCTTTGAAAAAGATTTTTTAAAAACACATGAAAAGTTTTATTTATTGAATCAAGCTTTGGGAGGTGGGATTTTACGAGTGTTTCCTGTGCCAGAAGATGAAAATAATACATGGATTTCTGTTCCACAGTTAAATGAATATAATCTAAAGGGCATGGATTCGGTATTTACGCGCCAGATCATTCCGATATATAGACAATCACTTATTGAAGCACGAAAAACAGGAGATTATACAAAGCCTGATCAATATGTAAAGAGTATTAAAGATTTTCAAAAGAAGTTTGGTAGCGCCGTATTGCCTAGTGATCAAAGAATCAAAGCCGAAATTACCTTAAATAAATATGATATTTTTAAAACATTATATCGCTATTATATGCTGGCGGGACTATTGTTAATGATTTTTGTTATCCTTAGGATTTTTAAAGAATCTAAAACAATAAAAGGGCTTATTTATGTAACTATAGGTGTTGTTGTATTATTATTTGCATTGCATACTGCGGGCTTGATTATGCGCTGGTATGTCTCTGGTCATGCTCCATGGAGTGATGCTTATGAGTCTATGATTTATGTTGCGTGGGTTACGCTAGCATTAGGATTGGTTTTTGGAAGTAAGAGTAATTTAACTATTGCAGCCACTACTTTTGTTGCAGCAATTATTCTGTTTTTTGCACATCAAAACTGGACAGATCCAGCGATTGCAAACTTACAACCGGTATTAGATTCATATTGGGTATTGATCCATGTTTCTGTAATAGTAGGAAGTTATGGGCCGTTTTTTGTTGGGGCTATTTTAGGAATCTTAGCGTTGGTTTTGATGCTATTAACTACCAAATCCAATAAGAAACGTATGGATGTTAATATTAAAGAGATTACCATCATTAATGAAATGGCATTGACTATAGGATTGGTAATGCTTACCATCGGTAATTTTCTTGGTGGGATGTGGGCCAATGAAAGTTGGGGTCGCTATTGGGGATGGGATCCTAAAGAAACCTGGGCTTTAGTGAGTATTATGGTATATGCCTTTGTAATTCACATGCGTCTAATACCCGGTTTGCGAGGGCGTTGGTTGTTTAATTTTATCTCAGTCATTGCGGTGTATAGTATTTTAATGACCTATTTTGGAGTGAATTTTTATCTTAAAGGATTGCACTCTTATGCTAGTGGAGATAAGGTGATTACCCCTAATTCAATATATTACTCTATTGTGTTTTTAGTGGTGTTAGGAGGAGTCTCTTTTTGGAGAAATAGGAAATACTACACCAAATAATTAACACTTTTTTAACAAAAAAAAACTTTCTTAATGCTGATTATCAGTTGTTTATGTTTTTGATGGTGAAAAAAATAACACTTTAAAGGTGAAAATAAACCGTTTAACGTTTTTTCTTTTTTTTCTTTAGAAGTGTTATTTTATTTTTTCATATTTGTATATGAATAGCCATGAATATTTAGGGAATACATATCTTAAAATGCGATTGATTATCATTTCAAACAGTTATTAACCAAAAACACACACATGGTCAAAATTACTTTATTAAATTTCAAATCATCTTTAAGGCATATTAGTTTATGTCTCATTGCGTTGTTATTCGTCTCGTTTTCAGGACATGCCGAAAATAACAACACTGAAGAAGCGTATGCTGCAGTAAGTAAAGCTACATACTATAGATACGTATTAGTTAAAAATAGCGGTAAATGTGATACTGATGTTTATTTGTATAAATACAAAAATAGCAGTTACAAAAAATATTTGACTAAAGTAGCTGCCGGAAGACAAGCATGGGTAAAAGTACCCGCACGTTGTTTCCTTAGAGCAGTGAATGCTGGAGCACTTAATTTTAATGCGTTAAAGTATAATAAGTGGTATGCGGTTTCATACAATCATAGCCAAAAATTTTATGTTACTCCTAAGTATTGTGCTAACCCTTGTAAAGTAAAACCAGGTAGTATCTCGGCAACACAAAAAAATAATTGTGGAGGTTTTCAGCCAAAAGAATTTAAAGGAACAGCAGTAACTTCTAATGCTGGTCAGGCGAAATACCAATGGCAGATTAAAAGAGTTAGAGGTACTAATTGGGAGAATATAGCAGGAGCTACAGCTCAAAATTATACAGCAGATTATATCGAATCAGGTTCACTATGGTATAGAAGAGCAGTGAAAATTAATGGATGTAACAATTCTTATTATTCTAATAGTGTAGACCTTCATGTTTCTGGAGAAGGAATTGATGTCAATGCAGGTGATGATGTAGTCTCTTGTGCTACAGAAGATACTACCTTAACAGCAGTAGTAACTGGAAGTACATCTTGTACTACAGCAGCAACATCAGATTGTAATCATACATTATACCAATCAGGTGGATATCAGAATAGAGATTACCGACATAGTAACGCTGCATATTGCGGACAAGGAAAAGGTGCTAAATTATGGACAAGAAGAGATACGGGACTTGGTTTTGTAACTATCGATTTTGGAAAAGTGGTGCCTGCAGGAACTAAGATTCATACCCGTATGAGATTGGCACACTGTGGTAATAATAATGGAAATAAAAGTAAAGCTAAAATTCAATCTTCATTACGAGGAAAGACTGGATTTGCTACTATAGGTAATTTTGAGTTCACTTCACAAAGTTATAAAGAGTATACAGTAACATTAGGTGCTGCAACACGTTTTATTAAGGTGATTGAAAATTCAGGATGTCCTTTATTAGTAGATTATGTACGGTATGAAACGGTTGGGTCTTCTAGTAATGATATTACGTATGAATGGTCTGGACCAGGAATTGTAGGGTCAACAACAACAGCTACAATTACAGTAAACAAAAGTGGTGTATATACAGTTAAAACTAAAAACTGTAGTGAATGTGAAGATACCGATACTGTAAAAGTTGAGATCAACACTCCATTAACAGATGCAGGTACAGTTTCAGCTACGCAAATAAATTGTGGAGGATTTGAACCTGAAGAATTTGAAGGTACTGAAGCATCTGGTGGTAATGCCGGAGCAATTGTATACCAATGGCAAATTAAAAGAGTACGTGGGACAGCATGGGAAGATATTGATGGTGCTACGGAACAAAATTATATAGCAGATTATATTGAATCAGGTTCATTATGGTACAGAAGAGGAGCTAAGAGAGAAGAATGTGGTGCATACTTATATTCTAATAACATAGATTTACATGTAAGACAGGCACCAGAAGTAGAGGTGGTCGTAACGAATCCAGATTGTGCAAATCCTACAGCAGGAGAAATTAAATTCACATTTGATGATGTTACTGAACGTTCACATATTGAGTTTTCTTTAGATGGAGGTTTAACATACACTACAGTGCGTGATGATTCTCAACTATTTTCTTTTACAGAGCTAACTGCAGGTGATTATGATATTTGGGTACGATGGGGGAATGACCAATGTCCAGTAGATTTAGGAACGGTAACTATTGAAGAAGTAGTATCAATTACAGCAGATGCAGGTGCAGATCAAACGATTTGTACAGGAGAGGAAGTTGTACTTTCTGCTCAAGCTACAGGAGAAGGATCATGTAAAGATTGTACAGCATATACAATAGAGAATACTACACATTGCAAAGGTAGACAGGATTATGTAGCGTATTTATTGTATAGAGGTATTGAAAGACGATATAGTAATGTAGACTTGATTTGGACAGAACTTAACGATGGAACAGCAACACTTAAAGGTACCATATACGATTATATGTATGCGAATACGGACTATGAAGTTGATGTTGTTTTCTCTGGAAGAACAACAGCACAAAATGAGCCTTATAAAGAGCATGATTGTAATGAAGAGAGTACTTCTGGATGGGAGTATTATACAACTACTACAGGTACATTAACTCAAGTAGGTGGAGCAGAAGTAATCACGATCGAAAGAACAGGAGAACCTTTTCAAGTAGGAAATGGAGCTAATGTAACTGAATCCAGAGTTGGATATTTTGGAGCATCAGGCTGGTTTAGTACAAATGTTAATGGAATCGGAGATTTTAATTTTAATTTTGGTGATTGTGTTACTTCAACAGATACTGCATTTGAATATTTATGGTCTACGGGTGAAACTACACAGACCATCTCTGTTGCTCCAAATGATACTACTACCTATACTGTAGAAATATCAAACTGTTCGGATTGTGTTGCTGAAGATGAGGTAACAGTAATTGTTAGTGACTTAGCGATCAATGCTGGTGATGATCAAACGATTGCATTAGGAGATTCAGTACTATTACAAGTAGATACTACAGATGTAATAGAAACGTATGATTGGTCTACTGGTGAAACTACTACATCTATTAGTGTATCGCCTACAGAAACAACTACATATACAATTACAGCAACAAAAGGTGGTTGTGTAGCTACCGATACCGTTACTGTATATGTTGTAGATCCATGTACAAGTCAACAGTATGTTGTAACGGCAACACCAATTCCCGTTAGTGTTACAGGTATTCTTAATATCGATGTAGCTGTAGATGCAGCTCAAGATATTACGTATGCTACTTATAAGATGGATGGAAATATAACGGGTCCATTAGTAAATTATTATGTAGAGAAAGGATGTAATACGATAGCAGTTGATATGGGAGTACATTGTAATTTCATACCACAAACTAATTATATATTAATAGTAACAGGAAGTGGATGGTCAGAATCTATTCAATTCTTAACATTATAGTATATAGTATAGTAAGATATAGTTAACGACTATTAAAAACCCCTGTAGTTTTATTACTACAGGGGTTTTTGTATTTAATCCACATTGTGGAGTTTAATCCATAGAGTTCCTCGAGGCTCTGCCTCGGGTGTATCGACCAGATTCAAGACTTTTAGAACCAAGAGTCAAGAATCAAGATAAAATAGCGTCTTGTTTCTTGTTTCTTGTTTCTTGTTTCTTGTAGCGAAGCGGTCTTATCTCTGATACCCCGTGGCTCTGTCTCGAGGTAGTTCATTTATATCCCTCGCAAAATAGCGATAAGCTAATGATATTACATAATGAATAGTGTGTGCTAAAGACTAGATGTGTTAAGAATGTAGTGTTTAATAGAAGTGTTTAATAGAAGTGTTTAGGTTTTGTTGAACATCATATCGTTTATGAAATGCGGTACAGCTTTCTCTTGTTCATATTTCAGATGGATAAAAGGAAATCATATAAAATAGACCTGTTTTAAAATTAATGATATATTAAAGTGTGTTAAATATGTTTTTTGACGATTATTTAAATAAAGTCTAAATAATGTGTTAATAATAGAGTTCTTAAAGGGTAATCAAGTAATAATGATTATTTTTTGGTATTTTGTCGCTTTTTAATAACGTTTTGTCGTGTGTATAAATAGTTAAAAAACAATAAAAAGTCTTTTTATATAAAAAAAAATGTATATATTAGCATAGTAATACGTTTGATGTGTAGGAAAATTACTACGTACGGCGTGCTTATTTAAACCTTTATTTATTATGGCAAGAGCAATGTTTGATTATACAAAAACAGTTCTAAAAAAAGTAAGTTTTGATGTAAACCTTTTCACTAGAGAAATGTTAAAAGCATTAAACCGATTATTACCTCATGAGATTGAAGAATTAAAAATCTGGATTCAATCACTAACCGTCATGCAACCAGAGTTACAACCTTGTTTGATACATTTAAAATCATAAAAAAAAGAAAACGGCATAGTAGCCGTTTTTTTTATACACTGATTTTACGTCCTATTGCATAAGAAATGAATATTTTTTTATGAGGTATAAAAGGGTTTATGATGTTTTTAAAGGATTTATAATTTGCACATTTTGAAAAGCAATAGCACCTTTAATAATACCTGAGATAGACTCATGTAACGCTTCAATGATTTGAGATTTCAATTCACTTTTATTAAAAATAAGGCTTACTTCTCTAGCAGGAGAGGGTTCTTCAAAAAAGCGTAAGTTTCTTTTTTCTTCGTCTTTAATATCTAGTGTATTTAGGTAGGGCAGTAGTGTCATGCCTAAACCTTCATTCGCTAATTTGATAAGCGTTTCAAAACTTCCACTGGCCAATTGAAAATGATCCTCATCATAACTTCTTTGCGTTTTACAAAGGTTGATGATTCCATCTCTAAAACAATGTCCATCTTCTAATAACAGTAAATTATCAATATCTAAATCAGCAACTTCTATTTTTTTCTTACTTCGTAATTTATGATCTGTTGAAATATAGCCAACAAAAGGTTCGTAATACAATACTCGTTCTTTAATTTTAGGATGTTCTAAAGGAGTAGCAGCAATAGCAGCGTCTAAATGACCATCGAGTAAATTTTCAATAATAGCTTCGGTAGTTAATTCTTGTATTTTGAGCTTTACTTTTGGATTTTTTTTGATAAAATGTTTTAAAAACATGGGAAGCAGCGTAGGCATTACTGTAGGGATAATACCGAGTTTAAATTCACCTCCAATAAACCCTTTCTGCTGATCAATAATATCATGAATGCGTTCACTTTCATTCACAATATTTTTGGCTTGTTGTACTAATTTCACTCCTATTTCTGTAAGTTCAATAGGTTTTTTAGTACGATCAAAAATTTGAATATTCAATTCATCTTCTAATTTTTGAATTTGCATGCTTAATGTGGGTTGCGTGACAAAAGTCTTTTCTGCTGCTTTTGTGAAATTCTTATATTCGGCAACGGCTAAGACATATCGAAATTGCGTAATGGTCATAAATTTTGTTTTACCAAACAAAGATATAAAAGCTATTGTTTTAATTTATGGTAAAATGAAAATAAATTTATTTTGACTATTGATTTTGGATGAGGTAAGTGTAATGCGATTGGTAATCTTACTTTGTTTGGAGTTGTAATATCAAAAGAAGTTCAAAATGAGCTTTTTAATTCGTGTACTCAACTACGTTGAATATTCCTTTTTTGTTCTTATTTTAGAGAAACAAAAAAGGATTCAAATTCATTAAACTCATTTTAAAATTCTTTAGGTGCTTAGTGAGATTCTTTATTTTAGAGTACCCACCATATCTTCGGGACGAACCCATTCTTCAAATTCTGCGTCACTTACATATCCCAGTGCAACAGCTTCTTGTCTTAAGGTTGTTCCGTTTTGATGTGCTGTATTAGCGATTTCAGCAGCTTTGTAATATCCTATTTTGGTATTCAAAGCCGTAACTAACATTAAAGAACTATTTAATAATTCTTCAATTCTTTGGTGATTAGGTTTAATACCTTGTGCACAGTGTGTATCAAAAGATACACAAGAGTCTCCTATTAATTGTGCACTTTGCAATAAGTTTGAAGCCATCACAGGCTTGAATACGTTAAGTTGGAAATGTCCTTGCATTCCGCCAACATTAATAGCAACATCATTACCCAATACTTGTGCACATACCATAGTTAACGCTTCGCATTGCGTAGGATTTACTTTCCCAGGCATGATTGAACTTCCCGGTTCATTAGCAGGAATGATGAGTTCGCCAATACCACTTCTAGGTCCAGAAGCAAGCATACGAATATCATTTCCAATTTTATTTAAAGAAACTGCAAGTACCTTTAATGCACCATGTGTTTCTACAAAAGCATCATGGGCTGCTAGTGCTTCAAATTTATTTTCAGCAGTAATAAAAGGAAGACTTGTAAACTGCGCTATAAATTCAGAGACACGTTTTGCGTACCCTTTTGGAGCGTTCAAACCAGTACCCACTGCGGTACCTCCTAGTGCAAGTTCTGCAAGATGTGGTAAGGTGTTTTCTAAGGCTTTTAGACCATGATCTAATTGAGATACGAATCCAGATAACTCTTGTCCAATAGTAAGCGGTGTAGCATCCATAAAATGCGTCCGTCCAATTTTAACTACATCTTTGAATTCTTCAGATTTACGTTTTAAGGTCTCTCTTAATTGTAAGACTCCAGGTATGGTTACCGTAACAATCTTTTGATATGCTGCAATATGCATTCCTGTAGGGAATGTATCGTTAGATGACTGAGATTTATTAACATCATCATTGGGCTGAATTGTTTTTTCACCTGTTCCAATAGTATGTCCTGCAATTTGGTGTGCACGATTCGCAATCACTTCGTTCACATTCATATTACTTTGTGTGCCAGATCCCGTTTGCCAAATGACTAAAGGGAATTGATCGTCGTGTTTTCCTTCTAGAATTTCATCACAAACCTGACCAATTAAATCTCTTTTTTCAATAGGTAGCGCACCCAGTTCACAATTGGTATATGCAGCAGCCTTTTTTAGATATGCAAAACCATATACAATTTCTAAAGGCATAGAAGCAGGTGCCCCAATTTTAAAATTATTTCTGGAACGTTCTGTTTGTGCTCCCCATAGTTTATCCGCAGGAACTTTCACTTCTCCCATGGTATCCTTTTCTATTCTATATTCCATACTTATATATAATTTGTGTTATTGGAATGCAAATTTATGAATTTGCGGTGCTAATTTTAAAGAACAATTCGCTTTTCTTGTGTAGGGCTTGCATTATTCTGGTATTGAAAAATAAAAGTACGTTCTAGTATGAAAACAATAGAAGAGTTGCTATATTTGTCAAAATATTATAAATTTTTTATTTTTATGTTTGAGTTTGATCAATATCTTGGTTTTTTAGCGTTTTTAACAATCCTTACGATAGGGTTTTGGCTACTGATATTTTTATTAACATTTGTGATCCCGTATTGGTTATTAGGATCTACTATTGAAAATATCAAATTAAAATTAGAAGAAAAGAAAAAGAAAAATAAAAGTAGTCACTAAACGATTACTTTTCTGTATCACATATAAAAAGAGAAGCATTTATGCTTCTCTTTTTTTTGGTTATTTTAAGTTCGAAAAAGAAGTCAAATGCTTTAGTACATTATGTAGAGATATGATCCATTCATCTTTAATTGGGACATCGTATTTTAAGAATTTTTGAACTAGACCTTTGGGTGCCTTAATTTCTCTTTCTAAGCCCGACATATTGATAAATTGGGCATTGTTGACTAACCATTTCTCCACACGTTTTCGATAGCCTTTAATGCGTTTTTGCTCTTTTATTTCTTGTGATGTTAACATAGGTTTTGGTTTTTAAGATAATTTTATTTAAAAAGATCCATTCCAGGGATATTAGGCATTCCTTCACTAGCCACAGCAGCCAATTCTGCTTCATTGATTTCACCAGCTTTTGTAAGCGCTTTATTTACAGTAAGAATAAGATAATCTTCTAACTGCTCATTATCCTGTAGTAATTGATCATTAATAGTAATTTTTGTCACTTTTTTATTCGCAGTAACAGTGACTTCTAATAATTGATCACTACTCTTTTCTGTGATCAACACTGTGTCTAACCGCTTTTTGGTTTCCTCTATTTTTTGTTGGGTTTCTTTGAGTTTCCCCATCATTCCCATCATATCTCCAAACATATTTCTTTTTAGTATTAAAATTAATAACAAAATTACTACTTTGCTTGTTAATAAACTAAGAGAATATTATGAAAACCTCAGTACTTATATTCTTCATAACCGCTATTTTTGCGACTTCATGTAATACCAATATAATGTCGATATCAAATATTGAAACAATACTTCCTAAAGCTAAAATACAACCTTCTGATTTAGAGATACATAAGGATGTTCGTGTAGATAACTATTTTTGGTTAAATGATCGTGAAGATCCCGAAGTGATCGCTTATCTAAAGGCAGAGAATGCTTATAATGATCGTATGACGAGTCATACTAAAGCATTTCAACAGACTTTATTCGAAGAAATGAAAGCTCGTATTAAGGAAGATGATGCGTCTGTACCCTATAAGCATAATAACTATTGGTATAGTACTCGATATGAAAAAGGAAAAGATTATCCTATCTATACGAGACGAAAAGAAACGTTAACAGCAGCAGAGGAGATTTTGTTTGATTGTAATATTGAAGCAGAAGGGCATTCGTATTTTAAAATGTCAGGGCTTAATGTTAGTCCGGATAATACACATATTGCTTTTGGTACGGATACGGTAAGTCGCAGAATATATTCTATTAAAATCAAAAATTTAGTGACTGGAGAGTGCTATCCAGAAACTATTGAAAATACGACAGGGAGGAGTACATGGGCAGCAGATGGAAAAACATTGTTTTATACTAAAAAGGACGAAGAGACCTTACGTTCTTATAAGATATATAGACATGTATTAGGAACTTCTGTTAACGATGATGTAGAAGTATATCATGAAGAAGATGATACGTTTAACACTTTTGTGTATAAAACGAAATCTAAGGAATACATTGTAATAGGATCAAGTAGTACATTAACTACAGAGTATCGATTTTTGGATGCTAGAGATCCTACAGGGTCATTTACCGTCTTTCAGCCTAGAATACGCGGTTTAGAATACGGAATAGCGCATTATCAAGATCATTTTTACGTGCTAACTAATGCTGATAATGCAACCAATTTTAAGTTGATGAAAGTGGGAACGGTTGCAACAACAAAAGAGCATTGGAAAGATTTGATTCCACATAGAGCAGATGTGCTTTTAGAGGATGTTGAAATTTTTAAAGAGTATTTGGTTGTAAGTGAGCGTAGTAATGGTTTGAATCGCATTCAAATTCAAAAATGGGATGGGGCAATCTCATATTATTTGCCTTTTGATAATGAAACATATACCGCTTATGTAGGGACGAATCCAGATTTTGATACTAAAATACTTCGATATGGATATAATTCTTTAACGACACCTAATTCTGTCATCGATTTTGATATGGAAACCCAAGAGAAAGAGGTGAAAAAAGAACAAGAGGTATTAGGGGGATCATTTGATAAAGAAAATTATACTTCTGAACGGGTATGGGCTACGGCTCAAGATGGTACCAAAATACCAATGTCTTTAGTGTATAAAAAAGGAATACAGAAAAATGGAGAAAATCCAGTATTACAATATGGATATGGTTCGTATGGTTCAACTATAGATCCTTATTTTTCAAGTGTGCGGTTAAGTCTATTGGATCGTGGGTTTATATATGTGATTGCACATATACGGGGTAGTGAATACTTGGGGAGAACATGGTATGATGAAGGAAAATTATTACAAAAGAAAAATACATTCACCGATTTTATAGATTGTTCTACCTTTTTAATCGAAGCAGGATATACTTCACCTAAGCATTTATATGCTATGGGAGGTTCTGCAGGAGGATTGTTAATGGGGGCTATTGTAAATATGAATCCAGAATTGTATAATGGAGTAGTGTCTGTGGTTCCTTTTGTAGATGTGGTTACTACAATGTTAGATGACAGTATTCCATTGACTACCGGCGAGTATGATGAGTGGGGAAACCCTAATGAGAAAGAATATTACGATTATATGAAATCATATTCTCCTTATGATAATGTAATACCACAGAATTATCCTAATATGTTGGTAACAACGGGGTTACATGATTCTCAGGTGCAATATTGGGAGCCTGCAAAATGGGTTGCTAAATTAAGAGCGTATAAAAAAGATACAAATATTTTGTTGTTACATACGAATATGGAAGCGGGACATGGCGGAGCTTCAGGAAGGTTTGAAGCGTTGAAAGAAGTAGCTGAAGAATATGCTTTTTTATTAGATTTGGAAAAGATAAATAATTAAATTGCAAAAATAAACGTAACTTCGTAGCGTTTTTGTTACAGATTGTAGAATGGATATGTAATTCTCTTTCGTGTAAAAACACAACCTTATGAGAGAAGATATACAGGCTTACAATAATGTTTTAGAACTTATAGGCGATACTCCATTAGTACGATTAAATGCAATTATGGATGGCTTTCCTGGCAATTATTATGCTAAAATAGAGGCTTTTAATCCAGGACATTCTACTAAGGATAGAATAGCACTTTACATTATTGAAGAAGCAGAACGTCGTGGTGTTTTAAAACCAGGAAGTACAATTATAGAAACTACAAGCGGAAATACAGGGTTTAGTATAGCTATGGTAAGTATCATTAAAGGATATGAATGTATTTTAGCGGTGACTTCCAAATCTTCAAAAGATAAAATAGCAATGCTTAAAAACATGGGAGCGAAGGTGTATGTGTGTCCAGCCCATGTGAGTGCAGATGATCCAAGATCGTACTACCAGGTCGCTAAGCGATTACATGAAGAGATCAAAGGTTCAGTATATATTAATCAGTACTTTAATGAACTTAATATTGATGCACATTACAGTTCTACCGGACCAGAATTATGGAAACAAACTAATGGAAAGATTACACATTTAGTAGCGTGTTGTGGTACTGGAGGAACAATATCTGGCACTTCACGGTATTTAAAAGAGCAAAATAAGGATGTGTGTGTAATAGGTATTGATGCTTATGGTTCAGTACTTAAAAAATATCATGAAACTAAAGAATTTGATTCTAGTGAGATTTACCCATATCGTATTGAAGGCTTAGGTAAGAATTTAATTCCTACAGCTACAGATTTTGATGTGATTGATAAATTTGAAAAGGTTACCGATGAAGATAGTGCACATACCGCACGTGAGTTAGTATTAAAAGAAGGGTTGTTTTTAGGGTATACTAGTGGTGCTGCGATTCAAGGGTTAAAGCAATTGGCACTTCAAGGAGATTTTACGGAGGATAGTAATGTAGTAGTGATTTTACCGGATCATGGTTCGCGATATATGAGTAAAGTATTTAGCGATGATTGGATGATGGAGCAAGGTTTTATTGATACGAAACATGAAGTAAGTGTCACTAAAATTCAATTTGTTAAGTAATTCCACCCTTATAGAATACAATATTTTGAAGAGGTGATCTAAAAAGATACCTCAATACATTTTTCCAAAACTTTGGAAAACAAAAAGAATTTTCATTGATCAGAAATTTTCTTTTGCTATAGTTCTAATTAACGTACTATTTTCTTTAGTATACTGTTAAAAGTCAATAGCGTCCTAAATAGTTCAAATGACTTCTTAGTTTTCCTTATAAGCATATTTCGGTATGAGGGCTTGTTTTTTAGCACTTGAGTATGAACCTCTGTTTTTGAACTGAAAAACAGTAATTTGAAAAGGCAAAATAATGAAATTCAAGGAACTTAATTCAGTTTTGGCTCTTGTAACGAAGCGTCCCGAACCATCCTTTAGGTTTGTTCTATTAAAAATAGAGTGATTATGATGTTATTGTTTAAGAGCTAATGTCTGTAACTAAACAGCGCATAAGATTATGCAATCCCATCATTTTTTTTTATTTTTGCACGGCTTAAAGATAAATAGGAAGATACATGAGAGATTTATTTGATAAAATTTATAAGGATAAAGGACCATTAGGAAAATGGGCAGCACAGGCGGAAGGATATTTTGTATTTCCAAAATTAGAAGGACCTTTATCAAATCGAATGAAATTTCAGGGGAAAGAAGTAATTACTTGGAGTATCAACGACTATTTAGGATTGGCAAATATGCCAGAAGTTCGCAAGGTAGATGCTGAAGCAGCTGCAGCGTATGGATCAGCATATCCTATGGGAGCAAGAATGATGAGTGGTCATACAGATCTTCATGAACAATTAGAGGAGGAGTTAGCTGAATTTGTAGAAAAGGAAGCAGCATACTTACTTAATTTTGGATATCAAGGTATGGTATCTACAATTGATGCTTTGGTAATGAAGAATGATGTTATTGTTTATGATGTCGATGCACATGCTTGTATTATTGATGGTGTGCGATTACATCAAGGACAGCGATATACGTATAAACATAATGATTTAGAGAGTATAGAGAAGAACCTGAAACGTGCTACTTTAATGGCAGAGAAAACAGGAGGAGGAATTCTTTTGATTTCAGAAGGTGTATTTGGAATGCGCGGCGAGCAAGGAAAGTTAAAAGAAATTATAGCATTAAAGGAACAGTATAATTTTAGATTGTTTGTAGATGATGCTCATGGATTTGGAACTTTAGGAAAAAGAGGAGCTGGAACAGGGGAAGAACAAGGAGTGCAAGATAAAATCGATGTATATTTTGCGACATTTGCCAAATCGATGGCAAGTACAGGTGCTTTTATTGCAGCAGATCAAGAGATTATAGATTTCTTAAAATACAATTTGCGTTCTCAAATGTTTGCAAAATCACTACAAATGCAATTAGTTGTGGGAGCGTTAAAACGTTTGGATATGTTAAGAACTATGCCAGAACTCAAAGAAAAATTATGGCGTAATGTGCATGCGCTTCAAAATGGATTACGGGATAAAGGCTTTGATTTGGGAACAACCCAAAGTTGTGTAACACCAGTGTATTTAAAAGGGAGTATTCCGGAGGCTATGGCCTTAGTGAAGGATCTTCGTGAAAGCCATGGTGTATTTTGCTCTATAGTAGTATATCCTGTAATTCCTAAAGGATTAATCTTATTGAGATTGATTCCTACGGCATCACATACTCTAGAAGATGTAACAGAGACTGTTACTGCATTTTCTGCTATAAGAGCGCGCCTAGAGAATGGTACTTATAAACGTATGTCTGCGGTTTTAGCGGAAGCAATGGGCGAGTAGTCATGTATTTACGACTTACGATTGTAGAGTTACGATTTTAGAAGTGGAAAGTAGAAGTATACATTTTTAGGAAAAAACCATCAACTGACAACGATCAACCATCAACTAAAATAGAAGTACGATTTACGATTGTAGAAGTCAGAAGCCAGAAGTTAAGAAGTTAAGAAGTTAAGAAGTTAATTGATTTTGTGGAAAATCAATCAACCGTCAACTGACAACGAACAACCAAATTAGAAGTACTAATATTTCCAAACAAAACACAAACAATTAGAAATAGACAAAACTAGTGTTTACGCTGTTTACAGGTTTTTTTTGAAATCATAAATCCCTGTTAAGTTTTATATTTATATTGATTTTTTGTTTATTATTGCGCTGTATTTGTGCCTTTGTTATTACAGGCACTACCCGAAGTACGGGACTAAGATCATAAAAAATCAAGGTATGAATATAGCACTTAGAAAGAAGAAACTAAAAGATAATCGGATCAGTTTGTTTTTAGATTATTACTTACCCGAAGAACAACAAAAGCGTAGAAAAGAATCTTTAAAGTTATATCTAAAATCAAACCCAAGAACTCCAAAAGAAAGGGAATCGAATAAACTAACCCTTAAACTAGCCGAGAACATCAGATCACAACGGTTGTTAACATTACAACACAAGCATCATGACTTTTCACATTTACTAAAGAAAAAGAAAGATGTATCTATTGATATTGTAAGCTACTTTAAAACTATAGAGAAAGAACACCGTACTAAAAATCAATCTGTAAAAACGATATGGAAATCAGCAGTATACCATATTACCTATTTTTGTGGGTCTACTACTGTGTTACTTAAAGATATTGATAGTAAATGGCTAGAAAAGTATAAAAGCTATCTTTTGAATGATGCAATATGTCAACGTATCCCAAGACGCGTGGCTCAAAACTCTGCACAACATTATTTTTCAAAATTAAAATCTTGTTTAGACCAAGCTGTCATTGATAAACTCATTCCCTATAATCCATTTATAAAGGTTAAAGGAATAGCAAAAGAAGATGCTATCATTGAGTTTCTAACTCTAGAAGAATTACAAGCAGCGGCATTAACCCCTTGTAACAATCCTTTATATAAGCGTGCCTTTTTATTTGGTTGTTCTACTGGGATGCGCTGGAGTGATATTAAAAACTTACAATGGAGTAATATTTCATATTCAAAAACCAATGGGTATAGCGCTTGTTTTCGTCAACAAAAAACAGGACAGTTAGAAACCTTACCTATTCCAGATCATGCTATTGAGTTATTAGATAAAGATTGCAATAGAGAAGGGTTTGTACTCAAGGGATTACTATACACCAAGTATCTTAACCCTATACTTGAAGAGTGGGTACAACGGGCTGGAATTCATAAAAAAATAACATTCCATTGTTCTCGTCATACCTATGCCACAATGCAATTGACATTGGGTACAGATATTTACACCGTTTCCAAATTATTAGGGCATCGCAATGTAAATACTACTCAAATCTACGCCAAGGTAGTCAATCAAACTAAAATTGATGCTGTAAATAGAATTCCTGAAATTAAAGTTGCTTAACATGCGTGAAGTTCAATATAAATACTATCACATTGATATACGGGATATTTGGGCATACGAACGGGATGTGTTTTTATCTGATCGTAGCGTTGGTCGTAGTTTTATCACTTCTTTATTAAAGAAAGTCCAATATCGTATCATATATAACAAGCGTGAAGCTCTTGATTATAAGAAGGAACTAAATGAGTTTACCTATACCCAGTACTATAATCTATATATGGGAGGCAATTTCATCAAACATATAGAAATCTTCTACTTCTTTTATAAAGAGAAGATGTATACCTACAAGAACGAAATATTAGCAGATGTAAGAGAAGACGATTTCGAATATTGGTTTGCCCTTAAACTACGCCAATATGAAACAGGGCTAAAGCATATTGATACGTTTTTGCATTATCAATTGCGATTGTATTTTAAAAAGGATAAAGAGAAGATGTATGATTTTTTAGTCCTCTTATTACGCCAATATGAAGGGATGTATTTTACAGATCGTTTGAGTCTCACCGTTGAGGAATTTATGGAGGAACATCTTATAGACCAAGAACCTTTATCCACAGTGCCACCAAAAGAAAGCATACAAAAACCCTTACGAAGCAGTCATAAACAGCGAGAGTTTCAAGGACATCACAAAACCCTTGTACTGGAAAAGGGGTTAAAAGATAGTAGTTATTATTCCAAACATGCCATTACTTTTGCCAGAGTGAACCGGTTACTTAAAGAAGCAAAGTTTATTGATCGCAAGACTAATGAAAAGCATTTCACAGCGATTTTTACAACGGTTCAAATACACCCCTCTAATCGTATACAATGGATCGGCACCATTAAGGAGTTACAGTGGTTTGTGAAATACCTTGTGTATGACACCAAAAAAGTGATTCACCTTCGAAATGATATTTGGGTAGCTACACTACATTGTTTCGTTAATAAAAAAGGAGAAGCCTATACCGATGCACAATTACGAGGAGCAAAGGGAGAGAACCTAGATCGAAAATTTCAATTAGAACAAATACTAACGGAACTCTGATAAAATACCTATGAGTAGGATTTGAATAGGGTATTACACTATTTTGTATTTTTGTACACTTATTTATAGCCTATACAATAGTAAATATATGGAAGATATAAAGAACATAGATTTTGATCACATCACATATTTAAAACGCACTAAAATTGCTTTGAGCAAAATAACAAAGGGGCGAAAAAACACTTTTGAACAATCTATTGAGCCTATTGTACTGTGTTTAGTTGCCAATGAAAAATTACCTTACGATTTAAAGCAATGGATTAACACTAAACGATCCCAATACCTAAGAAAAGGAAAAAAAAGTATCTCAGAAGAAATATTTACAGCATTAGAAGAATTAATCCCTTTATTAGGCTATGATTGGAAAACACCTATAGCGGGGAAACGAATATCTTTTGAACACTGGATTGAAAACATTACGACCCTTTTAGAATCTGGAGGAACGATAAAGACTGGAGATCGCAATTATCAATGGTTAGCAATGCAGCGCAATTTGTATAGAAATCCAGATTCTCGTATTAGTTTCTCTGCAGCACAAAAAGACGCTTTAGATGCATTAATTCCATTATTAGGGTACGATTGGAGATTATACAAAAGAGAGCGTTAATAATATGATACAAGTGTAACCCCTTACTTTCTTTAACTACACTTATACTGGGTAAAACCCATCTATACCTAGATTTATGCAATGTAAACGCCTGTAAACATTCAAAATGTTTACAGGCGTTTACCGTCAATTTCACTTATTTGTAGCGTGATTTTGCCTAATTATTGTTTTGGCACTTCATTTTTCAACTATAAATCAAGTGATCAGTACGCCTAAACAAAGTACTCCACGATTCTACACTCTACGATTTTATAAAATGCTTGTTTGTTCTTGTAATACATTGTAAAACAACAAAGTATCTACTCAAAACTCTACACTAACTCTACAGCTACACGGCACTCTACTTTTACCTGAAAAAACACCTTGTTTTTCTTCGTTTTTTTGTGTTTGAAATTTCAAAACAAGTCTTGCAAGACCATTAACACAAGAAATTTAAAACAATATCAAAATGAATGAATTATCAAAACCTGTATACGCTTTAACAATAGAAGAATATAAACAACTCCATAAAGAGCTGCTAGAAGAACAACTAATGGCACTAGTCCCAAAGTTGCAAAACACAGTACCTGAAGGAAAAGAGAAGGACATCATTTTTTTAGAGGAAGCCATGGAAATTACTGGGTATAAAAAGCCTACGATGTACTCCAAAATATGTAAGTATGAAATTCCGGTGCTATCTCGTAGAAAGCCTTTAACTTTTTCTAAAAAAGTATTAATTCAGTGGATTATCGATGGTAAACCCAATGCTCTTGATATGGAAGCAGATCAGCATATAAAAGATAACCTATGAAAAATCCTTATGAATTAATAAACCCTTCGGCAGAATTTTTAAGCATTAAGGAAATAGGCAAGCTCTTTAGTCCTCCTATTTCATATCAAAGCTTATGGAAATGGCAAAAACAAGGCATCTTGAAACTTACGCCATATCAATTAGGCAATAAGAAATTCTATAAACGTACCGAAGTTATGGAAGTACTGGAAGAATTTATGATTCCACAAGCCACTCAAAACAATTAATAACCCAAATCTCTTGTAGTTGATATTGAACGATCAATTACAAGAGTACTATTATAGATCACAATGAACGATAATACACTTAGCAAAGACACTATTTTATCTAAAATAGATACCCACCAAGTAATCAACTATTACTTACAACCGTATCACAATAAAGCATCCCTAAAACAGGGGCAGCATATTTCTAACCCCTTTCTATCAAAAAAACAAAAAACACCCTCTTTTGCCATCTATAAAAACAAACAAGGCTATTGGTGTTATAAAGATTTTGCTACCGATCATACCGGAAATGTATTTGATCTGGTCATGCAATTGCAACACTGCACTTTTAAAGAAGCGCTAGAGATCATCAACTCCGATTTTAGTTTAGACCTTACTCCACATAAACAAACCCCTACTTTTGAGATTGAGTGCAATTCCAATACTGAAACTGTAAATTTTTCATACTGGCATCCCTACGGAATACAAAAACAACACTTAGAACACTTCAATGTAAAAGAGGTAATACAATACACCCGTACCCTTACCAGTAGTCCAATACGTGCAACAGATCAAAACCCTATTTTTGGATATCAAATAACAGAAAGCTGTTACAAGATTTACACTCCTTTAGTACAAAAATATCGGTTCTCATGGTTGGGCAGTAAACCCGATGATTATGTATTTGGGTATCGTCAATTGCCTAGATCAGGATCACGGGTATTTATTACTGGAGGAGAAAAAGATGTTATTGCCTTATACGCACATGGCGAGCATGCCATTTGTTTTAATAGTGAAACTGCGCACCCACCACAGCATATCATCCAAAGCCTAAAACAAGGGTTTTCCCAAGTGATTGTATTATATGATTTGGACGCTACAGGTATTGCGCAATCGCAAAAAATAGCACAACACTATCAATTGCATCGCATGGTACTCCCTACAAGTCTAACGGATAAGGGCGGGAAAGACATTGCAGATTTTTTTAAGTTAGGGTGTACCCTTGATGATCCCGATATTACTATCGAAGATCCCGAATATTCGCTTGAAATAGAACCCCCTACACTCTCCAAAGAAATGCAAACCAATGTAGCACGCTTATTTACTACTAAAGCCAAGCTGACCAAACTAAAAGGTAAGATCATTACCAAAGCACAACCCATTATCACTTATGAGGGTAACGGTATTATTTATCCTAGAACCATGACCCTTATACAAGGAAAAGCCGGAGTACATAAAAGTCGATTAGCCGAAACTATAAGCAGTGTACTGATACAAGATGGTAATCGAACCCATGACTTATTGGGGTTAGAGAGAAATAGCGATACTCCAATAACCGTATGCTATGTAGATACCGAACGAAACCTTACCGATCAGTTTCCCTATGCATTGCAACAAATACTAATCAAAGCGGGATATCAAAAAGAAGACACCCCACCTTATTTGGATTATATCTCCTTATTAGAAATTAGTAGAGCAGCACGTTTTGATACCCTAAAAGCCTACTTGGATATTGTACGGGCAAAAACAAAAGGACACATGGTGATTATACTCGATGTCGTTACTGATTGTATCAGCGATTTTAACCGTGCATCCGATAGTCTGGAGCTCAGTGATATGATGAATGCTGCTATTAATACCTATGATGTAACCTTTATAGGGCTAATACATGAAAACCCCGGGAGTGTAGACAAAGCAAGAGGGCATTTAGGCACAGAACTCAACAATAAAACCAGCTCGACCATGCAGATTGGATATGAGAAGGATAAAAACGGAAACACAAACGATCTGATTAAGATTAGTGTCTTAAAGCTTCGGAATGATAAACGACCAGAACCCATTTATTGTATGTATAGTGAAGATGCCAAAGGCTTAGTGATTGCCGATGAAAACATGATACAAAACAGCATCCATTCTCGTAAAACCAAAGCCGATCTTTTTGAAGTACAACACTATTTATCAAAACACCTTATTCAAAGCACGCCTAGTAAATGTATCATAGACGAACTCTCTGCTAATTTTGATTGTAGTACCAAAGTCATACGAGAACGATTAAAAGAGTTTACTGATAAAGTATATCATATTCCAAATGCTAAAGAAACTCCATGTTGGCTCACCAAAATCCAAAAAGGAAAAGAGGTGTTTTATGAGCTTGTGCCTTCTTGAAATGAATAATTATGATTATTTATACCAGTAAAATAAATCAACGTTTTAAAATTAGGGTTTGTTTTACACCACTGTTTATTTTTGAGGGAATATTTTCTTATATTCGATATAAACTATTATTAACCACTATTAATGAAAATTGAACGACATTATCTTTACCAATATTCTAATTCAACTTTAGAAAAAATTTTAAAAGAAAGTTTACCCAATAATTGTTGGAAAATTGATGATAGAATTAAATTTGTTAAACAGTATGAAAGCTATTGTTCAATTAAAGACGAGTTAGAATATATTAATACACTTATTTCAAAATTAACTGACTATAGAGTTAAAGAGCACGACTTGATTAAATCAAAAACTGATTCAGACTTTTGGTTAAAGAAAAGTTTATTCCAATCAGTTATTATTGGTTATACTAGATGTTTTAACTCAACAAATAAAAATGGAAGAATTTCAATCAATGAAGATTTCATTCGAAAAAAATTTCCTGAGAATCCTAACATAAGTCTTCAAAACGCAATCAAATTTCATAGATGGTTATTAACCATAAGGAATAAATATATTGCTCATGCAGATGAATCAGAGTTTGAAAAAACTATAGGGTTTATAGAATTTTCTTATGATGGAAAAATATTAGAATCAAAATTTAGTCATGTATCAGTAGGTTTATATTCATTCAATGAAGATGAAATAACAAATCTGATTATTCTTACCTCATGGCTACTAAAACAAGTAAGAGAAAAGCAAAAAGTATTACTTAAAAAAGTTAAAAATGAATTGACAGATGAAGGCTTAATGAGAATTGGAGCTTTAACACTAAAAAACAATGACTAAGAATAAAAAAACATAGGGCTTTTATACTTAATCGAAAGGTCGGTAGTTATTTACAAAGTTGCCAAATATAAAAATTGACGTTTATGAGAAAAAAGATAAAAGCAAAATATTTACATTTGGCTCAGTACTAATCCGAAACGTATCACTTATCTCCAACCCTTAGTTTCTTATACGAGACGTTAGTGTGTCACAAAAATCAACTTTATGAATAGATTTTTTATAATAATATTAATACTTTTTTCTTGTCATCTAACCTTCGGGCAAAATGATAAAAAAATATTTATTTATGGAGGTCAGGTAAACAAAGGTTTTATAAAATATACTGCGGAGTTAACAAACAAAGAAAAACCTAAAATTTGTTTTTTACCAACTGCAACGGCGGACAATAAATCTTATATTAATTATTGGTATGAACTCTGCTCGGATCTAACGTTAGAACCAAAGGTTATGAAAGTTTGGATTAACTCAACAACTCAAAAAAAATCATTTGAAGAAATATTATTAAGTATGGACGCAATTATCGTTGGAGGTGGAAATACATTAAATATGTTAGCTATATGGAAAGCTCAAGGGATAGATTTAGCACTGAAAAAAGCATATGAGAAAGGAATAATAATTGCTGGAGGTAGCGCAGGTTCTTTATGTTGGTTCACCGCAGGGACTACAGATTCAAGACCAAGAGAGTTGACTATAGTAAATGGTCTTGGTTTTTTAAACTATAGCCACTGTCCTCACTATCATTCAGAAGAAACTAGAAAACCACTATACCATAAAAATATTTTGGAAAAAAAACTGACTAGCGGGTACGCTTGTGATGATAAATCTGGAATTTTATTTTTAAATGGAAAATTGAGTAAAAGTGTTTCTCTGGATTCTGAATCCTTTTCCTACTATGTTTATGAAAAAAATGGAAGAATAGTTGAAGAAAAACTTATCCCTGAAATATTCAAATAAAAAGCTTATAAAAATTTGTATAATGCAACCGTGCCATACAAAAACCCTTGACAACAAGCTAAAAACAAAATAACGGGAAAAGAATAAATTAAAAAAAGCTAGTTAACAACCGTTGCACAATCCTATAATTTAGAAAAAAATGATTCAAATTTCAACCTCCAAAAAAACGTTGCACGATGGAATCGGGGGCATATATAGGAATTCCATCGTGCAACGTTTTTAATTGACTATAAACCAGACATTTACGATATTAAATTGCAAAACCCTACTTTTCCAACGTTCCAACGTTGGTTTTTTATAGTTTAAATATCTGATTTAAAAACATTTACTACTTTAAGCTACCCCGTTAATAGCTCATTACATAAAAAATAACATTAACGTATTTATGATGCATGGCGAAATACAAAAAATGCATTTAAAGACAACTTTATTTATCGGTATTTTAATATCATATAACAAGCTTTACGTTAATTCATGTCAATGTAGCACCGACCTTGTAAATTAGACATGCTATCAATAGTAACGATTTCAAGACCTTTTGTGAATGAATCACTAGGATACACCATTATACTTCCATCATAACATTAGAGATCAAAACAAGCGCACTAGATGGCGAAAATTGAATAGTCAAAAAACAGCTACAGAAGATAAACGACAAACCCAACCAATATGAACTCTAACGATTTGGTACGAAACACGTGCTTTTTAAAGCACTATAAAAAATCCGCAGCTAGTGCTACACTATCTGCAAGGTAGTTTTTAGCCTAAAATAACGAGGTACGCAACACATGCTTTTTTTACTTTTTAGATCAAAAACGAACGGGTATACCCTTTTGTTTCTAGTGTTAAAATCCCTGTGAACCCTTACGAACACTATCTGCCTGCGTAAATATCCTAAAGAGGAATCAATTACCACAATAGTAGATATACTCATTAGAGAGTACGAAAGACGTGCTTTTTATAGCACTATAAAAAACCGGCAGGTAGTACTACACTATCTGCAAGGCTGTTATTTCCTAAAATATCAAGGTACGCAACACATGCTTTTTTTGAGTTTTCCTTTCAGAAACAAAAGGGTACACCCTTTTGTTTCTGAGATTAAAAATGCTCCAACCCCTTGCCAATACTAGCTGCCTATACGATTATGCTAGGTACGAAACACGTACCTGTGATTATCGGAGAACAAAGGGTATGGTGGTTCCTCGCCTATGAGAAGCCACGTAAACACTACAAACCGATTTTATCCTTTGTTGCTGTATATTTTGATATACCTCATATTCTTTTGATTTTTGTTGAGTTCACGTGTTAAATACCAGATAAACAGCATTTTAACAACGTTGGAACGTTGGAAAAGTAACTTTTTTGAAAAACAGATCATAAACACCTAAAAAACAACACCTTACAAACGTTGCACGATGGAATTCCTATATATGCCCCCGTTTCCATCGTGCAACGTTATTTTGAAGACACAAATACGATGCAATACAAAGGGGCTATATCTTATTTTGCAGTGCTATTGATGTACATGAATACTACTATAATTTACATTAAGTTGTATAAACTCGTATTAGTCTGCATCAATATAGATACTAAAGTGATCAACTTAAATTAACATGGTTTTTGGCTATTGCAAGATGTATAAAGCCTACTTATATTTAGCCCTCCAGAA
>CALFCI010000076.1 GCA_937951135.1 uncultured Aquimarina sp.
GCCCCACGTATTAAAAATTTGGAATCTTTTATTTCGTCCATATTTTTTATGGATGCGAAGCCATTATATTTGCTTTCTACATCAACGCGTTGTTGATTAAAATAATATCCTTCTTCAGTTTCTTGATCCATTTGTAATGCATAAAATAGATCATCAACTTCTACTAGTGCTGTTTCTGGCAACGCTTTCGCGAAAGCGGACTCCGTAATAATTGCTGCTTCCACAAACATACCTGTTAAGAAATCTGTACCTGCTTCATCCTCTATGTGTCCGTGTACTTTGATGGTCCGATTTGCCTCAATGGCAGTTCCTATAAGATGAACGTCTGCTTTATAAGTTTCCGTCGAAGATTCTGGAATTTTGAAATCAATTTCTTGTCCTTTTTTTAATTTCATAATGTCTTTTTCAAACACTGATAATTCCAGATGAATATGGTCATTATCTATAATTTCTAGTATGGCAGTAGCTGGGGAAACATAGGTTCCTCTGGTGACATGAACCTTCGTAATACTTCCAGCAATAGGCGCATAAATAGTGACCACAGAACGTATGTTTCCAGCCTCAACAGAAGCGGGTGAAATATGGAGCATCTGCAATTGCTTACGTAATCCGTTGTGGCTTGCTTTTGCCGTTTTATAGGCACTTTCTGCTTGCAAAAAACTTTTCTGTGAAGTGATATTCTCCGCTTTCATTGTTTTCTGTCTTTCAAACTCAGAGTGTAAATAGGTGAGTTGCTCGTGTACTTCCATATACTCCTGTTGTAAGGAAACAAAATCTGGGTTTTCAATGGTAACTAGCGCCTGACCTTTACGTACTTTATCGCCTATTAATAGGGGAGTGGTTTTGATATAACCACCCATCGTGGCATTTACGACAGCTCGATTTTCTGGCGGTACGTCTATCATTCCTGTCGTTTTTACAGTGATCGGAAACGATTTTTCTTCAATGCTTCCTAGCTCCATGTTGCTATTTTTAAATTGTGCTTTTGAAACAAAAACCCGAGTATCCGTCGTGGTTTCATTCTGCATTTCTGCTTGTTTATTTGCGACTTCTTTATCGCCGCAACCTAAGAGTGAAAGCGTCACGCTTAAAAGGGTTATGTTATATATAATACGTTGCATAGCGCTTGATTTATAAGGTTAAATGATTGATGTTGATGATAATCGTATTGTATTCGTTTAGCTTGTCTAGGTACTCGAGCTTCACTTCATACGCACTTTCAAGACTTTGGATGTATTGATAAAAGTCTATTTCTCCGTTCCTAAAACTACCGTTTGCCGTTTTTAGAATTTCATCAGACAGCGCAGTACCTTCTTCTTCATAATACGTAAGTGCTGTACGGATCTGTTCCAATTGTAGGTGAAGTGCTTTGAATTTAGCGTTGAGTTGAATCGTATATTCATTAGCGGCTTCGGTGGCGATTTCTTCGGCAATACCCGCAGCTTTGATCCTCGAGGATTGCCCTCCAAATAAAAGAGGAATCTTCACACCCACTTGGTAGCCGTACAAATTAGTATTCAGTCCAGCGTTGGTGCCTTGAAAATAACTGAGGTTGATGTCTGGCAAAAGCTGTTGCTTCTCAAATGTGCGTTGGGCTTGCAATAACGAAATTCTATTTTTATAATACTGCGCCTCTGCACTTGTACTTACATCAATGGTTTGAAGCGGTACTTTTAAAATGGGTTCCTTAGCAATGATTAATGAATCTTGCGGCTGCACAATTTTTATAACGCCCTGATACGCTAGTAATACGCTTTTTTGAGATTCTAAGTAGTTAAGATTGATTTGCTTTTGCTTAGAAGCTGCCGTGATCTTTTCTAAATACGTAGTTTCACCAAGTTCAAAACGCCTCGCGGCTATTGCTGCGAAGTTTGAGTATAAACTGTCTAGGGTTTTGAGTACACGTTCTTTTTCTTTTGCAATTTGATAGGTATAATAGGCGCTTGTTAGATTGCGCGCTATGGCTTTCTTTTGAATATCATACCGACTGCTAGCAATCGCTACATGTGCTTGATTGACTTTCTTTTCAGAGAAATAAACCGTTGGAAATCTGAAACCTTGCTGAATACCAAAAACACGTATGGGTTCGTTATTCACAGCCAAATTATTTTCATCAAACTCATAATACACCTGTGTTTTATCAAAACTAAAGGCACTGTTTACAAGCGCATTGGATTGGTCTACTTCTAAGCGATTCCCATGGAGACCGGCATTGTTTTCAAGCGCTAATGGAAGTAATCCCTCAAGATTCATAGGGTTTTCTTGCGCATTGACACTCATAGTAGTTATAGTAGCAAGAAATAGTATTAGAGGTAAAACAGCCACGTTTTTGCCGTTAAATATCGTTTTTTCCTTTTTTGGGCTATTAAAATAGGCATACAAAACAGGAAGCACCACTAAGGTAAGTAGGGTAGCGGTAATCAAAACACCTATGACCACAGTCGCAAGTGGACGTTGTACTTCGGCTCCTGCATTGGTAGAGATCGCCATCGGTAAAAACCCTAATGCCGCTGCCATAGCTGTGAGAAGCACAGCACGTAATCTATCTTTTGTTCCTTGTTTGATAAGTTCTTCCATAGTATTAAATCCTCCTTCCTTTTTAAGTTCTTTAAAATGCTCAATAAGTACAATTCCATTTAAAACGGCAATACCAAAGAGTGCAATAAAACCAACCCCAGCAGAGATGCTAAAAGGTAAATCCCGGATCCATAATAACAAAACACCACCTACTGCTGAGAGGGGAATAGCAGAGTAAATCATAAGGGCTTCCCTGACTGATTTAAAAGCGAAGTAGAGTAAAACAAAAATCAGAATCAGCGCAATAGGCACTGCCACCATTAATCGCGCTTTGGCACTTTGTAAATTTTCAAATTGTCCGCCATACGTGATGGTATAGCCTACGGGTAGTTTTATTTGTTCGGTAATTAATTGTTGTACATCATCTACCACAGACTGTAGATCTCGATTACGGACATTAATCCCCACAACGATTCTACGTCGTGTATCATCTCGAGATATTTTAGCAGCTCCTTTTTGATAGGTGATCGTTGCTAATTCACTCAACGGAATTTTACCACCACTTGGCACATCGATGTATAGATTCTTGAGATCATCAATGTCTTGTCGCTTTTGTTTGTCTAACCTCACCACAAGATCAAAACGTTTTTCGCCCTCAAAAACACTCCCTGTACTTTTTCCTGCAAAGCCCATGGAGACCATATCATTTACGTCTTGAATGTTGAGCCCATAGCGTGCGATTTTTCTTCTGTTGAATTTCACATTCATTTCTGGAAGGCCTGCTATTTTTTCAACCGAAATATCTGCAGCTCCAGATACATTTTCAATTAAAGCACCTATTTCGTTTCCTTTTTTGGCTAGGATATCGAGATCATCACCAAAAATCTTAATTGCAATATCTGCCCGTACCCCCGTGATGAGTTCATTAAAACGCATCTCGATAGGTTGTGTAAATTCTACCTCCATACCAGGGATAATAGCAAGCGCTTCTTTAAATTTATCTGCCAGTTCATCTTTAGAAGTAGCAGATGTCCACTCACTTTTGGGTTTCAGGATAATAATCACATCGCTTTCTTCCATAGACATCGGGTCTGTGGGTACTTCGGCGGCACCAATTCGGGTGACTACTTGCTTGACTTCTGGGAATTGCTCGAGTAAAATATTTTCAATTTTGGTAGTAATTTTTACCGTATTACTTAAAGACGTTCCCGTTTTAAGTACGGGCTGAATCACAAAATCTCCCTCGTCCAGTGTAGGCACAAATTCGCCTCCCATGTTGGCAAATAAATACACAGAAACTGCGAGTAACAGTACTGCAATGCCAAGTACCCATCGTTTACTTAACAATGCCCAATGAATCACAGGAGCATACATGTTATTAAGCCACTTCATTAAGCGTACGGAGATATTTTTGTCAGATGCCTTAGAAGGTTTTAGAAATAATGCTGCTGCTACGGGAACATACGTAAAACACAATAGCATGGCTCCGATTAAGGCAAAACTAAAGGTGAGTGCCATCGGTTTAAACATTTTACCCTCCACACCAGAAAGCGAGAGAATGGGGATAAATACGATTAAAATAATAAGCTGCCCAAAAATCGCTGAGTTCATCATTTTTGAGGCACCTGTAAACGTGATTTTATCTTTGATAGCTTGTTGTTCCGCTTTCGTATTTCTATCTGGTTCCGCTTTCGCGAAAGCGTGAAACTGATCTGCCTTTTGTGTAATTTGAAAGGCGATAAACTCAACGATAATGACAGCCCCATCGATAATGATTCCGAAGTCAATAGCACCTAGGCTCATTAAGTTGGCATCGACACCAAAAATGTACATCAATGACAAAGCAAACAGTAAACACAACGGAATAACAGAGGCAACCACCAATCCAGAGCGTAAGTTTCCTAAAAGTAACACCACGACAAAGACGACAATCAAGCAACCTAAAATCAGGTTTTCAGAAACGGTAAACGTCGTTTTTGCAATGAGTTCGCTTCGATCCAAAAAAGCATTGATATACACTCCTTCTGGCAATGACTTTGAAATCAAATCAACACGTTCCTTCACTGCTTCGATGACCTTTTTGGAGTTGGCATCTTTTAACATCATTACCTGTCCGAGTACTTTCTCACCTTCGCCATTGCCTGTGATGGCACCAAAACGCGTAGCACTCCCAAAACCGACAGTAGCGACATCTTTTATGTAAATAGGTACATTTCCCTCGTTCTTCACAACAATACTATTGATGTCTTCAAAGGAAGAAATTAACCCCTCCCCACGAATGAAAAAGGCTTGGTTGACCTTCTCAATATAACCACCACCCGAGATACTGTTATTCATTTCTAGCGCGGTAAAGACCTCACTAGCCGTAATATCCATGGCGTTTAACTTGTCCGTATTAATGGCAACTTCATATTGTTTTAAAAAGCCTCCCCAGGTATTTACTTCCACGACCCCAGGAATACCAGAAAGTTGGCGTTTTACGATCCAGTCTTGAATGGTTCGTAAGTCTTCGGTAGTGTATTGGTCTTTAAATTCAGGCTTGACATCAAGAATGTATTGGTAAATTTCCCCCAGACCAGTTGTAATGGGACCCATTTCTGGAGTTCCAAACCCTTCCGGAATCTTTTCTGTAGCCGACTTGATTTTTTCGGCAATAAGTTGTCTGGGTAAGTAGGTTCCCATGTCGTCATCAAAAACAATCGTCACTACGGATAAACCAAACTTGGACACAGACCGAATCTCCTGAACGCCCGGTAAGTTTGCCATTTCTAACTCTACAGGGTAGGTAATAAACTGCTCCATATCCTGCGTAGATAGATTACGCGATGTGGTAATGACTTGCACCTGATTGTTGGTGACGTCAGGTACAGCACCAATAGGAATTTGTGATAAGGAATACAACCCAAATCCAATGATAAAGGTGGTAAATAAAAGAACAATGAACTTATTCTTTATACTGAAATTGATAATATATGATAGCATCTTTCATAAAATAATAAATGTTAACAGCTCCCATGACACGATTGTGGTTGGCAACTAACTATTTGAACTACTTATTTTATGATTGCCTTGGAGGGTGTAATAAACCTTCTAGATGAAGTGATGATGAAGGCTCTTGATAGAAAAAATGATGTGTTTTATAGTCTGAAAACTCAGGAATCTTAAATTCGTTTTTAGTGGTAATGGCTATAAAAGCACTCATACAGGATATATGAGACTGATGCTGAAATGGTAATTGCTCGTGGTCTTCCTTTTCTTCTTGATGTTCTTTGTTGTGTGCAGCTTTTAATTCCCCGTAATGTTTTGAGATAAAAACGAATACATTGTCTCCATACTGTTCACTATGAAATTGTGCGTGCTCAATAAAATCATCTATCTGAGATATGTCATTGACACTGAGTCCAATACTTTGTATTAGGATTAGGAAAGAAAATGATATGGAGAATAGTTTAATCACCATAACAAATATAATGAATTTTAATTTTTGAAAAGGGTCTGTTAGTTTGGGTGTCTTTGAGAACAGCTAGTGGTGAAGACACGATGACTTATCCTTTCAGTCCCTGTAAATCTTACATGATAAGAGGGGAGGAGGTGTTTGTATAACCTTCCTCAGAATTATAATAAAATTATTAAATTATTCGCCTTGAATCATTGCCATAATGCCCATTATCAAGCAAATGGCAAGACTTGCAAAAAAAATAGCTCCTACACCCATAATAGTTTGATTTAAATTATCCTTCAATTTAATAAAAAAAATAGACTTACGATTACTTATAAAATTTAATTGAATAAAGTATTTAAAGACTCTATTTTAAATTAAAATCTACCATTTAGCGTTATTTTATATCAAAAGATGCTAAACTTGCATTATAAATATTTAATTTATAATGAAGTTAATACATATAAGAAATTCCATTCTGTTTGTTCTAATGATGTTTAATGCTCAGCTACTACAAAGCCAAAATTTGGAGAAAATAGCTGAGTTCTTCACTTTTTATCCCAATAAAAAGGCGCACCAGAAAGATTCAACACTCTATTTACAGAAGTTTATTGCAGCACCCGTGATGACCTATAGCCCAGAAACAAATT
>CALFCI010000077.1 GCA_937951135.1 uncultured Aquimarina sp.
TGCAGTTCCTCCAAGACTAATCTGTTCAAGTCTACTATCCAAGGTTTCTAAAATAGCATCATTGGTGGCGTAGGTGATTATCGTTTCCCATTGAAAGCCATAAGGGTTTTTGAAAACAGCAGCTCTTAAAGAGGCTTCTATGCCAGTATTGGATATGGTGCCAATATTAGCCGTTTGTGTCGTGAAACCAGAAGAGTTTGCAATAGGCAGTTCCAAAATTTGATTTTCTACTTTCGCGTCATAATACGCAAAATCGATTCCAATGCGATTTCTTAATAAAGACAATTCTGTACCAATTTCAAATTCTTTACGGCGTTCTGCTTTTAAGTTCGAATTTTCACTTCGGTTTCCAACTTCAAAAGCATTCAATTGTCCAATAGGGAAAGTGAAGTCCCGAGAGCCTTGATTATCAGTATTACCATTTACAAAAACAGAAGAAACTTGATAAGGTTCAGTATCGACTCCAGTTTCACCATAACTAGCCCTAAGTTTTCCGAAGCTTATAACATTTTGGAGTTTCGGGAACGTAGTGGTAAAAACCCAACTAGAGTTAATGCCTCCATATAAAATGGATCTATTTGCTTTAGGTAATGTAGAAGACCAATCATTTCGAATATTAGCCGTAATGAAAAGCTGATCTTTGTAATTGATAGAGGTACTATTATATACACCCATCAATCGACGTTTTTCAAGATCTAAATCTTCGATAGGAGTACTGTCTGAATTTGAAAATGAATAAATTCCTGGTACGATGAGGTCAAAAATTTCTTTTTCCTTAGTTTGTATCTTTCTGTTATTGTAATTGAAACCAAAATGCGATTGAATGTTGAATTTCGGATTCAAATCATAATTGATAGAATATTTAAGGTCATAGTCGGTTTGTTGAATAGCATTTACGACTTCCTTATATGCTCCGCTTTGTTCTGCAGAAGAATTGTCATTAGGGCTATCTTCTTCGGCATCAATAATGGGCGTTCTAATCGCAAGATCATCATCTGAAGTGTCGATTCCTACATTAAATTTTATGCTAGACCAGCTATTAAGAGTAGCATCAATATAAAAAGAACCATACAATCGCTCTTTAGTATAGTCACTTCCACCTTCATTTAACAAAAAATAAGGATTCGTTACGGTATAAGGTGTGAAGTAATTGGAAATCGTATTAAAAGGATCAGTAGTATAATCTCGAAGCCCTTTAATGCTAATATCATTAGGGACTTGCAATACACTATTATATATATTTGTTCCTTGCCCAGTTACAATACCATGTCCAGTTGTCTTTACATAATTTAGTGTAGTGCCAAAAGATAGAAACTTTACCTTAGAGTTTAAGGAAAGCTGTAGTGTGTTTCGTTCATTAGAATCCGATTTTGTTGGAAAAATTCCATCTGCCGTTCTATTCGAAAAAGAAACTCGAGCTGTTGTGTTTTTTATACCACCTGAGATTGCAATGTGATTATTAAATGCAGTACCTATAGTAAAGAAGTCCCGCAATTGGTCCTCTTGAAAAGCATACGGTTTTGTTTTTTGTGCATCACCAATACGATTGCCCCAAACTAAATTGTCATTTGTAAATCTAGGGCCCCATGAGCCATTCTCGTTTAGTACATGCTCACCATTCCATCCTTGCCCAAATTGATTCTGGTATTTAGGAACTCTTAACACATCAGTAAATGTGGTATTAGAATTGAAGTCAACGCGAAGTTTTTTAGAGGTTCCTTTCTTTGTAGTGATAATAATGGCACCATTAGCCGCTCTAGCTCCGTATAAAACAGTAGCAGATGCTCCTTTTAGTACGGTAAGTTCTTTAATATCTTCGGGATTAATGTCTCCAGCACCATTTCCAAAGTCATACGATTGATTCAAATCATCATCAAAAGTAGATTGGTTATTAATCGGAGCGCCATTCACAATATATAAAGGTTGATTGTTATCTGCGAAAAAAGAATTGATACCTCTCAATATGATGCCAGACGAAGCTCCGGGGTCGGTGGAAGCATTAGAGATAAGTACTCCTGCGATCTTACCCTTTAATGCATCTCCTATGGAAGATTGTCCACTATTTGTAATGTCTTTATTGTTTAATGTATTGGTTGCTGTACCTAAAGATTTTTGTTCGCGTTTTATGCCCAAAGCAGTAATCACCACATCATCAAGCTTATTTCCGTCCTTAATAAGGGTCATATTAAGACGTGATACTCCGGTTGTCGGAATCTTTTGAGTAGCGTATCCAACATAGCTAAAAATTAAGAAGCCATCCTCAGTGTCCATAACAATATTATATTTTCCATCAAAATCAGTTTGAGTTCCGGTATTGGCATTTGGAATCGTAATAGTTACACCAGGTAAAGGAAGGCCATCAAAGTCGGTAACCACACCTTGTATAGTTTTTTGTTGAGCAAAAATAAACTGAGTTAACAACAGTAGTGTAAAGATTGATAATTTATGGAGGTTAAGTATCATTGTGTTCATTGGATGTTTAGGTAAATCAGAATCAAAAATCACTATAAAATTGAAAACACACAACTTTTATGAAGATTGACTTTAGGGGGCTAAAGAGGGGCAAGTTTTTAGTAAGTGTTAAATTTTTCTTAAAGTAAGGCATTATTTTTCATGTTTAGAAATTTTGAAACTACTTTTTGTGATTATTTTTTAGATTTTAGTTGATAAAACCGATTTTCTTGTCTTTAAACGAAAATAGGGCTATTTTTTTACATGTCATAACTGGTAACGGTTGATGAGTATGTCTTACATGGATGGAGGAACTTAGGGTCGGTATTAGCGATAAGATAATTTGATTGTATTCAAATACAATAAAGGTGTAAAATAGAGGTGAAAAGCACATTATTTTGACGCTATCTTGAAAATTAATGTGTTAGGGTTTGATTTGCTGAAAAATATTTCTACCTTTGCAGCCCTCTAATCGAGGTTTATAATATAAAATCAATAATAGTGTAAAGCAAATTATGCCAACAATTTCACAATTAGTAAGAAAAGGTAGAGCCAAAATAACTAAGAAGAGTAAATCGGCTGCTTTAGATTCATGTCCACAACGTCGCGGCGTATGTACACGTGTTTACACCACTACACCAAAGAAACCAAACTCAGCAATGCGTAAAGTAGCGCGTGTGAGGTTGACTAATGGTAAAGAGGTGAATGCGTACATCGGTGGTGAAGGTCATAATCTACCAGAGCATTCGATAGTATTAGTTAGAGGTGGAAGGGTAAAAGATTTACCAGGAGTTAGATATCACGTAGTTCGTGGAGCTTTAGATACCGCAGGTGTCGAAGGAAGAACGCAACGTAGATCTAAGTACGGTACAAAACGCCCTAAGAAGTAAAATTTTATAAGCAAGTAGTGTGAGGTTTTGTGTTAAAACTCTAGTGCTGTAAGCTAAAAACGTTAAGAAAGAAATTATGAGAAAAAGAAAGGCTAAAAAAAGACCTATTTTGCCAGATCCTCGCTTTAATGATCAACTTGTAACACGTTTCGTGAACATGATGATGTGGGATGGTAAGAAGTCTATTGCTTTCAAAATATTTTATGATGCAATTGATATCATAGAAGAGAAAAATCAAAACGAAGAAAAAACGTCTTTAGAGATATGGAAAGATGCGTTATCTAATGTGATGCCGCATGTAGAAGTACGAAGTCGTCGTGTTGGAGGAGCTACTTTTCAGATCCCTAATCCAATTCGTCCAGATAGAAAGATCTCAACTGCAATGAAGTGGATGATCCTATATTCGCGTAAAAGAAACGAAAAATCAATGGCACAGAAGCTTGCTGCAGAAATTATTGCTGCAGAAAAAGAAGAAGGTGCTGCGGTTAAGAAAAGAGTTGATACGCACAAAATGGCAGAAGCAAATAAAGCATTTTCACATTTTAGATTTTAATCACGAACAGAAATGGCTAGAGATTTAAAATATACAAGAAATATAGGGATTGCTGCACATATTGATGCAGGAAAAACTACAACTACAGAGCGTATTCTGTATTACACAGGAGTAAGTCATAAAATTGGTGAAGTGCATGATGGTGCTGCAACAATGGATTGGATGGAGCAAGAGCAAGAGCGTGGTATCACGATTACCTCTGCTGCAACAACATGTGAGTGGGAGTTCCCTACTGAAAATGGTAAGTCTGTACCAGATACAAAAGGATATCACTTTAATATTATTGATACTCCAGGTCACGTTGATTTTACCGTAGAGGTGAATCGTTCATTACGTGTATTGGATGGGTTAGTGTTTTTGTTTAGTGCTGTAGATGGTGTTGAACCACAATCAGAAACAAACTGGAGATTAGCAGATAATTACAAGGTGCCTAGAATAGGTTTTGTGAATAAAATGGACCGTTCTGGGTCTAATTTTATGGAAGTTTGTCAGCAAGTTAAAGATATGTTGGGTTCTAATGCAGTTCCTATAGTGTTGAATATTGGTGATGAAGAGAACTTCAAGGGAATTGTTGATTTGGTTAAGAATCGTGCGATAGTATGGCATGAAGAAGGACAAGGATCAACGTTTGATGTTGTTGATATTCCTGATGATTTAAAAGAAGAAGCTAAAATGCTTCGTGCAAAATTGATAGAAGAGGTTGCGGGATACGATGAAAATCTTTTAGAGAAATTCATGGAGGATGAAGATTCTATTACAGAAGAAGAAGTGCATGCCGCGCTTCGTGCTGCGGTAATGGATATGAGTATTATTCCTATGATTTGTGGATCTGCATTTAAAAATAAAGGAGTACAGTTCCTATTGGATGCTGTATGTCGTTACTTGCCTTCTCCGATGGATAAAGAAGGAATTGTAGGTGTTAATCCTGATACTGAAAAAGAAGAGCTTCGTAAGCCAGACGTGAAAGAGCCTTTTGCGGCACTTGCGTTTAAGATTGCTACAGATCCTTTTGTAGGACGTTTAGCTTTTTTCCGTGCATACTCAGGTCGTTTGGATGCTGGTTCTTATGTGCTGAACAATCGTTCAGGTAAAAAGGAACGTATTTCTCGTATCTATCAAATGCATGCAAATAAGCAGAATGCAATTGATTATATAGAAGCTGGAGATATTGGAGCTGCTGTTGGGTTTAAATCCATAAAAACAGGAGATACACTTTCAGATGAGAAACATCCTATTGTTTTAGAATCTATGGACTTTCCTGATCCGGTAATCGGTATTGCAGTAGAGCCAAAGACTAAAGCTGATGTTGATAAATTAGGGATTGGCTTAGGTAAATTAGCTGAAGAAGATCCAACATTTACAGTGCGTTCAGATGAAGCTTCAGGACAGACTATTATCTCTGGAATGGGTGAACTTCACTTAGATGTTATTGTAGATCGTTTAAGACGTGAATTTAAGGTGGAGGTGAATCAAGGACAGCCTCAGGTAGAGTATAAAGAGGCAATTACACAAGCTGCGGATCATAGGGAAGTGTATAAGAAACAATCTGGTGGTCGTGGTAAATTTGCAGATATTGTATTTACAATTGAACCAGCAGATGAAGGTGTAGTTGGACTTGAGTTTATTAACAAGATTAAAGGTGGAAACGTGCCAAAAGAATTTGTTCCTTCTATTGAGAAAGGGTTCAAAATGGCAATGGTTAACGGGCCTTTAGCTGGTTATGAGGTAGATTCTATGAAAGTAACCTTGAAGGATGGGTCGTATCATGATGTGGATTCTGATCAGTTATCTTTTGAATTAGCTGCTAAATTAGGATTTAAAAATTCTGCGAAAGCTGCAAAATCGGTGATTATGGAGCCTATTATGAAATTAGAAGTTATTACTCCAGAAGAAAATATGGGTGATATCGTAGGAGATTTGAATAGACGTAGAGGACAGGTTAGTGATATGGGAGACCGTGCAGGAGCGAAAACTGTTAAGGCAACCGTTCCACTTTCAGAAATGTTTGGATATGTAACTACATTAAGAACATTGTCTTCTGGTAGAGCAACATCTACAATGGAATTTTCACACTACGCAGAAACTCCTTCTAATGTTTCAGAAGAAGTAATCGCAAAAGCAAAAGGAGTTAACGCTTAATATTACAGCAATGAGTCAAAAAATAAGAATAAAACTAAAGTCTTACGATCATAACTTAGTAGATAAGTCTGCTGAGAAGATTGTAAAAACAGTGAAGAGTACTGGTGCTGTAGTTACAGGCCCTATTCCTTTGCCAACACATAAGAAAATATTTACAGTACTGCGGTCTCCGCACGTAAATAAAAAGTCTAGAGAGCAATTTCAATTGAGCTCTTATAAAAGACTTTTAGATATTTATAGTTCATCTTCAAAAACGATTGATGCGTTAATGAAGTTAGAATTGCCAAGTGGTGTAGAGGTAGAGATTAAAGTATAAGTATTTAATTTAGGATTCTGAATTCAGGATCCTGAATTTTATAACATGTCCCGAGCCGCGTGCAAGGGAAAATCGGTAAAATACATTTCAGGGTTGAAAGTATTTAACCCTGTTTTTGTATTATAAAGACACAAGGTTTTGTGTCAGTATATAATGAAGAGACGCAATATTTTGCGTCTGTATTAAATAGTAATTAATTAAATAATTATAATATGTCTGGGTTAATAGGAAAAAAGATTGGTATGACCAGCATCTTCGACGAGAATGGAAAGAATATTCCATGTACGATAATCGAAGCTGGGCCATGTGTAGTTACCCAAGTCAGAACTGAAAAAATTGATGGCTATTCAGCTTTTCAATTAGGTTTCGATGACAAAGCAGACAAAAATGCTACTAAAGCGGCTTTAGGTCACTTTAAAAAAGCAGGAACTGTTGCTAAGAGAAAAGTCGTTGAATTTGCAGGTTTTGATGAGGAGTACAAATTAGGTGATGCAATCACGGTAGATCACTTCAGAGAAGGTGAATTTGTAGATGTTTCAGGAACTTCTAAGGGAAAAGGTTTCCAAGGGGTAGTAAAGAGGCATGGTTTTTCTGGAGTAGGTCAAGCGACTCACGGTCAGCATAACCGTTTAAGAGCGCCGGGTTCTATTGGGGCGGCTTCTTATCCTGCAAGAGTATTCAAAGGAATGAAGATGGCAGGAAGAATGGGTGGAGATCAAGTAAAGGTTCAAAATCTAAAAGTATTGAAAGTAGTTGCTGAAAAGAACCTACTTGTGGTTAAAGGATGTGTTCCAGGACACAAAAATGCTTACGTAACGATTCAGAAATAATGAAAGTAGCAATAGTAGATATTAACGGAAAAGAAACAGGAAGAAAGGTAGACCTTTCAGATGCTGTTTTCGGTATAGAACCTAATGAGCATGCGGTATATCTGGATGTAAAGCAATATTTGGCAAATCAACGTCAAGGAACGCACAAGTCGAAAGAACGTGCTGAAATTGCAGGGAGTACTAGAAAAATTAAAAAACAAAAAGGAACAGGTAGTGCCAGAGCAGGTAGTATTAAGTCTCCTATATTTAAAGGTGGGGGTAGAATTTTTGGACCAAGACCACGTAATTATTCTTTCAAATTGAATAAGAATTTGAAAAAATTAGCTAGAAAATCTGCGTTAAGTATTAAAGCAAATGATAAAGCAATTACAGTGATTGAAGACTTTAGTTTTGATACTATCAAAACAAAGAATTTTACTGCAGTTTTAAAGTCTTTAGGACTGGAAGGTAAAAAATCCTTATTTGTGTTGGGTGAGTCAAATAAAAATGTATATTTGTCGTCACGCAATTTGAAAAGCTCAGAGGTTGTAACTTCCTCGGAGTTAAGTACTTACAAAGTATTAAATGCAAAATCTGTAGTTATCTTTGAAAGTTCTTTAAGTGGAATTGAAACGAATTTAAGTAAATAGAAGCCATGAGTATTTTAATCAAACCTATTATTACAGAAAAAGCGACTGCCGACAGTGAGTTGTTCAATCGTTATGGTTTTGTAGTAGATAAGAGAGCGAATAAAGTAGAGATCAAAAAAGCGGTGGAAGCTGCTTATGGTGTATCTGTTACTAAGGTTCGTACAATAAATGTTCGCCCAGATCGTAAAACTAAGTTTACAAAAACGGGTATGATCACTGGTAAAACAAGTGCTTTGAAAAAAGCAATTGTACAGGTGGCGGACGGAGAAGTAATTGATTTATATAGTAATCTTTAGACGAACAACAGATGTCAGTAAGAAAATTAAAGCCAATTACCCCAGGTCAGCGTTTTAGAGTAGTTAATGGATTCGACGCCATTACTACTGATAAGCCGGAAAAGAGTTTATTAGTTCCGAATAAGAGATCTGGAGGTAGAAACAGTCGAGGTAAAATGACGATGCGCTATATTGGTGGTGGTCATAAAAAGAGATATCGAATTATCGATTTCAAAAGAGAGAAACAAGGTGTGCCTGCTACGGTTGCAACGATCGAATACGATCCAAACCGTACAGCATTTATCGCGTTGTTGAATTATCAAGATGGAGAGAAACGTTATGTTATTGCTCAAAATGGTTTAGAGGTAGGGCAGAATATCGTTTCAGGAAGTAATGTTGCTCCAGAGATTGGTAATGCAATGCCACTAGGTGATATTCCTTTGGGAACAATTATTTCTTGTATTGAGTTAAGACCGGGACAAGGTGCTGTGATGGCGCGTAGTGCAGGTTCTTTTGCTCAGTTGATGGCAAGAGATGGTAAGTTTGCAACAGTGAAATTACCTTCTGGGGAAGTTCGATTGATCTTAGTAAATTGTCTAGCTACTATTGGTGCAATATCAAACAGTGATCATCAATTGGTTGTTGGAGGTAAAGCGGGTAGAGGAAGATGGTTAGGACGTCGTCCAAGAACTAGACCGGTAGCAATGAACCCTGTTGATCACCCAATGGGTGGTGGAGAAGGGCGTTCTTCTGGAGGTCATCCAAGATCTAGAAAAGGGCTTCCTGCTAAAGGATACAGAACCCGTTCTAAGACCAAAGCGAGTAATAAGTATATTGTAGAACGTAGAAAGAAATAATAAGATATGGCACGTTCATTAAAAAAAGGACCTTACGTTCATTATAAGTTAGAGAAGAAAGTTGCAACAAACGTTGAGACTAATAAGAAATCTGTCATCAAGACATGGTCAAGAGCTTCTATGATCACTCCGGATTTTGTAGGGCAAACAATTGCAGTACACAACGGAAGGCAATTTGTTCCTGTATATGTTACAGAAAACATGGTAGGTCATAAATTAGGTGAATTTTCACCAACACGTTCTTTTAGAGGGCATGCTGGTGCGAAAAATAAAGGAAAAAAATAATAAGCTATGGGAGTTCGTAAAAGAGAAATGGCAGACAGAATTAAGGAAGAGAAAAAGCAAATTGCTTTTGCTAAACTTAATAACTGCCCTACGTCACCTAGAAAAATGCGCTTAGTAGCGGATTTGGTAAGAGGCGAGAAAATTGAAAGAGCGCTTAATCTTCTTAGATTTAATCCTAAAGAAGCTTCACGTCGTTTAGAAAAGTTATTGCTTTCTGCGATTGCAAACTGGCAAGCTAAAAACGAAGACGCAAGTATTGAAGATGCAGGTCTTATCGTAAAAGAGATCAGAGTTGATGGTGGAAGTATGTTAAAAAGACTACGTCCAGCACCTCAAGGTCGTGCACACAGAATAAGAAAACGCTCTAACCATGTTACAATAGTGGTTGCAGCTAATACTAATACACAAAGCAATTAATAATAGGTATGGGACAGAAGACAAATCCAATCGGGAATCGCCTTGGGATCATCAGAGGATGGGAATCCAACTGGTACGGAGGTAATGACTACGGTGATAAACTTGCCGAAGACGATAAGATTAGAAAATATGTGCATGCGCGTTTATCTAAAGCAAGTGTATCTAGAGTAATTATTGAGCGTACGCTTAAACTTGTAACCGTTACTATCACTACTGCTAGACCTGGTATCATTATCGGAAAAGGTGGACAAGAGGTAGACAAGTTAAAAGAAGAGCTTAAGAAAATTACTGAGAAAGAAGTTCAGATCAATATTTTTGAAATTAAAAGACCTGAGCTTGATGCATTCTTAGTAGGTTCTAGTGTAGCGAGACAAATTGAGAATCGTATTTCATATAGACGTGCGATCAAGATGGCTATCGCTGCTGGAATGAGAATGAATGCAGAAGGAATCAAAATTCAGATTTCAGGACGTTTGAATGGTGCAGAAATGGCCCGTTCAGAGTCTTACAAAGATGGAAGAATTCCTTTATCTACATTTAGAGCAGACATAGATTATGCTTTAGTCGAGGCACATACTACTTATGGTAGATTAGGTGTTAAGGTGTGGATTATGAAAGGCGAAGTATATGGTAAAAGAGAACTTTCACCATTAGTAGGCCTGTCTAAGAAGCAAGGAAAAGGAGATAGAGGAGGAGCCGGACGAGGTGGAGATAAGAAACCACGTCGTAGAAAGTAATTTTTTAAAGTAAATTAACAATGTTACAGCCGAAAAGAACAAAATTCCGCAAGCAACAAAAAGGACGTATGAAAGGGATTTCTCAAAGAGGAAATCAACTTTCTAACGGTACTTTTGGGATCAAATCATTAGATTCCAGTTTTGTTACTGCAAGACAAATAGAAGCAGCACGTATTTCTGCTACACGTTACATGAAAAGAGAAGGGGCGCTTTGGATAAAAATATTTCCAGATAAGCCAATTACGAAAAAACCTCTTGAAGTACGTATGGGAAAAGGAAAAGGTGCAGTAGAGTACTGGGCAGCAGTAGTAAAGCCTGGTAGAATCTTATTTGAAATAAGTGGTGTGCCATTAGACGTGGCTAAAGAGGCGTTACGTCTTGCCGCTCAAAAACTACCTGTAAAAACTAAGTTTATCGTAGCTAGAGATTATAAAGCTTAATATTTGAAAAGATGAAACAATCAGAAATTAAAGGATTATCTGCAGCTGAATTACAAGAAGAACTTAGTAAATCTCAAAAGGGATATGTGGATTTAACAATGGCCCATGCGATGTCTCCACTAGACAATCCTTTACAATTGCGTAAAGAAAGAAGGTCTATTGCGAGAATTAAAACTGAGCTAACTAAAAGAGAATTAAACGGTTAATTCTGCTGAAAGATGGAAAAAAGAAATTTAAGAAAAGAGCGTGTAGGTGTAGTTACTAGTGATAAAATGGAGAAATCTATTGTAGTTGCTGAAGTAAAAAGAGTAAAACATCCTATGTACGGAAAGTTCGTGTTGAAAACTAAGAAATATGTTGCGCACGACGAAAAAAATGACTGCAAAATTGGAGATACTGTGAAGATCATGGAAACAAGACCTTTAAGTAAAACCAAATGCTGGAGATTAGTAGAAGTAATAGAAAGAGCTAAGTAATTATGTTACAACAAGAATCTAGATTAAAGGTAGCGGATAATACGGGAGCTAAAGACGTTTTAGTGATTCGTGTTTTAGGCGGTACAAAAAGAAGATACGCCTCTGTAGGGGACAAAATAGTTGTCAGTGTTAAAGAATCAACTCCTAATGGAAGTATTAAAAAAGGAGCGGTTTCTACTGCAGTTGTAGTTCGTACAAAAAAAGAAGTACGTCGTCCTGATGGAACATATATTCGTTTTGATGATAATGCTTGTGTTTTGTTAAACCCAGCAGGAGAAATGAGAGGGACACGTGTTTTTGGCCCTGTAGCAAGAGAGCTTCGTGACAAACAGTTCATGAAGATTGTTTCATTAGCACCGGAAGTGCTGTAATTAAAAAGTGAGATGACAAAGCTGAAAATTAAAACAGGAGATACAGTTCGTGTTATTACTGGAGACAACAAAGGTCAAGAGGGAATAGTGCAACGAGTATTTAAGGAAAAGAATAAGGTTATTGTGGAAGGTGTCAATATGGTATCTAAACATCAAAAGCCAAGTGCTGCCAACCCGCAGGGTGGAATTGTAAAGCAGGAAGCTGCAATACATATTTCAAACCTTTCTCTATTAACAGAGGATGGAAAGACTACACGTGTAGGGTATAGAGTAGAAGGAGGGCAAAAAGTAAGATTTGCTAAGAAATCTGATAAAGCAATATAGTGATGGCGTATATTCCAAGACTAAAACAAGAGTATAATGACAAAGTAGTGTCAGCTCTTACAGAAGAATTTAGTTATAGCAATGTAATGCAAGTTCCAAAACTTAATAAAATAGTATTAAGTAGAGGAGTTGGTGCCGCTGTAGCTGATAAAAAATTAATTGAACATGCGGTTGATGAATTAACTGCTATTACAGGTCAAAAAGCTGTAGCTACAATTTCTAAGAAGGATATCGCTACTTTTAAACTTCGTAAGGGAATGCCTATCGGAGCTAAAGTAACGCTTAGAGGAGAAAATATGTATGAATTTTTAGATCGTTTGATCACTTCTGCATTACCTCGAGTACGTGATTTCGGTGGAATTAAGGCGACAGGTTTTGATGGTAGAGGGAATTACTCTTTAGGAGTAACAGAACAAATTATTTTTCCAGAAATTGATATTGATAAAGTCAATAGAATTTCAGGATTAAATATTACTTTTGAAACTTCTGCTCAGACTGACAAAGAAGCAAAATCATTGTTAACTGAACTAGGTTTACCTTTTAAAAAGAACTAATTATGGCTAAAGAATCAATGAAAGCTCGTGAAGTTAAAAGAGCGAATACTGTTGCAAAATATGCTGAAAAACGTAAAGCGTTAAAAGAAGCTGGAGATTATGAAGGGTTACAAAAATTACCTAAAAATGCATCTCCTGTTCGTAAGCATAATCGTTGCAAATTAACAGGTAGACCAAAAGGGTATATGCGTCAGTTTGGAGTTTCTCGTGTAACATTCAGAGAAATGGCCAACCAAGGGTTGATCCCAGGGGTAACCAAAGCGAGTTGGTAATAATACAATTTAATTGATTTCAGGTTCGATACCTAAGTATTGAAAACCAAAATCATAATATATACATAATGAATACAGATCCTATTGCAGATTATTTAACTAGAATTCGTAACGCCAATAGTGCACAGCACAGAGTTGTTGAGATTCCGGCATCGAAAGTTAAAAAAGAAATCACTAAAATATTATTCGATCAGGGATATATTTTAAGTTATAAATTTGAAGACAGTACTACACAGGGTACTATCAAGATCGCACTTAAGTACGATAAGGCAACAAAAGAGCCAGTTATCAAAGAACTACAACGAATTAGTAAGCCAGGATTACGTAAGTATGCTGGGTCTACTGATATCCCAAGAGTCCTTAATGGATTGGGTATTGCTATCGTGTCTACTTCACATGGTGTGATGACAGACAAACAAGCGAGACAAGATAACGTTGGTGGTGAAGTACTTTGTTACGTATATTAACAGTATAAAAGACAAAAAAAATGTCAAGAATAGGAAAAAATCCAGTAACTATACCGTCTGGTGTCACAGTAAGCGTGACAGGAAATGTCGTTACTGTTAAGGGTAAATTAGGAGAGCTTTCTCAAGAGTTAGATAGCATCACTGTAAAAGTTGAAGGGGATCAAGTGATTTTTGAACGTCCTAGCGATGTAAAAGATCATAAAGCAAAGCACGGTTTATATCGTTCTTTAGTGAACAATATGGTAATTGGTGTTTCTGAAGGATTTACGAAAGAATTAGAATTGGTAGGAGTTGGTTATAGAGCTTCAAATCAAGGACAGAAATTAGATTTAGCATTAGGTTTTTCTCACAATATCGTACTAAACGTAGCTCAAGAAGTGAAAGTAGAGACGGTTTCTGAAAAAGGTAAAAACCCTATCATAAAGCTATCATCACATGACAAACAGTTAGTGGGGCAGATCGCAGCTAAAATCAGAGGATTTAGACCACCAGAACCTTACAAAGGAAAAGGAATCAAATTCATAGGAGAGGAATTAAGAAGAAAAGCAGGTAAATCTGCATAAGCAATACGTTATGGCATTCTCAAAAGACTTAAGAAGATTAAAGATAAGAAAGCGAATCCGTAGTACGGTGAGCGGAACAGAACAGTGTCCTCGATTATCTGTGTATAGAAGTAATAAAGAAATTTATGCACAATTGATCAATGATGTAACTGGTCAAACGATTAGTGCAGCTTCATCAAGAGATAAAGCAGTTGATGCAGCTTCAGGTAATAAGATGGAAATAGCAAAGCTTGTAGGTAAAGCACTTGCAGAAAAAGCAATCAAAGCTGGAGTAGAAAAAATAGCTTTCGATAGAGGAGGGTATTTATATCACGGACGTGTAAAATCATTGGCTGAAGGAGCTAGAGAAGCAGGACTAAAATTCTAAGAAATTATGTATCAAAAGTATAAAAATGCAGAGCTAGTAAAGCCAAGTGGCTTGGAGCTAAAAGATCGTCTAGTTGGGGTACAACGTGTAACTAAAGTAACTAAAGGTGGTAGAGCATTTGGTTTTTCTGCAATAGTAGTTGTAGGAGACGAAAATGGTGTGGTAGGACATGGGCTAGGTAAGTCTAAAGAAGTTGCTGAAGCTATCGCTAAAGGTTTGGAAGATGCAAAGAAAAATCTAGTGCGTATTCCTTTACAAAAGGGTACCATTCCTCATGAACAAAAAGGGAAATTTGGTGGTGCAAGAGTGTTGTTATTGCCTGCTGCTACTGGTACAGGTGTAATCGCTGGTGGAGCAATCCGTGCAGTATTAGAATCGGTGGGAGTACATGATGTACTGTCTAAGAATCAAGGTTCTTCTAATCCGCATAATGTAGTAAAAGCAACTTTTGATGCTTTATTACAATTAAGAAATGCAGGTCAAGTAGCCGCACAACGTGGGATTTCATTAGAAAAGGTATTTAAAGGATAATTACGATGGCAAAGATTAAAATTACTAAAGTAAAAAGTGCTATAAATCGACCACAAAGACAAAAGCGAACGCTTGAGGCTTTGGGACTTAGAAAAATAGGTCAGGTTGTAGAGCACGATGATAGCCCAAATATTATTGGGATGGTAAATAAAGTTAAACATTTAGTTTCTGTAGAAGGAACAAAATAATATAAGCACATGGATTTAAGTAATTTAAAACCTGCTGCAGGTTCAGTAAAAAGTAGCGGTAAGCGACTAGGTCGTGGTCAAGGTTCTGGAAAAGGTGGAACTGCTGCGCGTGGTCATAATGGAGCAAAGTCTCGTTCTGGATATTCTAGAAAGATTGGTTTTGAAGGAGGTCAAATGCCTTTACAACGTCGTGTACCGAAGTTTGGTTTTACGAATATCAATAGAAAAGACTATCAAGGGATCAATTTAGATACTTTGCAAAATTGGGTTGATGATGGAAAAATTACAGATGTAGTTGATCTTGATGTTTTGATATCAACACGTTTAGCTACTAAAAATGATCTAGTGAAAATACTAGGTCGTGGTGAATTAAAAGCAAAATTAAAAGTTTCAGCTCATAAATTTACAGCTACTGCTAAAGCGGCTATTGAAGCAGCAGGCGGAGAAGTAGTAACTTTATAATACAAGACCCTTCATGAAGATTATAGAGAGCATAAAAAATATCTGGAATATAGAAGAATTAAAGAACAGGATTATTATAACCTTGGGGTTATTATTAGTGTATCGATTTGGAGCACAAGTAGTGTTGCCTGGTATTGATGCTTCGCAGTTGACAGGTTTAGAGCAAAGTGCTAATGGAGGTTTGTTAGGATTGTTATCTGCCTTTACGGGTGGTGCTTTTTCTAAAGCTTCTGTGTTTGCGTTAGGTATTATGCCATATATTTCTGCTTCTATTGTAGTGCAATTGATGGGGATAGCAATTCCTTATTTACAAAAATTACAAAAAGATGGAGAGAGTGGTCGTAAAAAAATAGGACAGATTACACGATGGTTAACGATCGCTATTTGTTTAGTACAAGCACCATCATATCTAGCAAGTTTACCAGCATTAGGAGTGCCAGATTCAGCATTTTTATTAGGTAGAGGCGCAATGTTCTGGTCATCTTCAATTATTATACTGGTAACAGGTTGCGTTTTTGCAATGTGGCTTGGAGAGAAAATTACAGATAAAGGTATTGGAAATGGAATTTCTATTCTAATTATGGTAGGGATCATTGCAGGCTTACCACAATCATTTGCACAAAATTTTGGAGCGAGAGTTTCGGGAACTGGTGGAGGATTGATTATGGTACTTATTGAATTGGTGATATGGTTTGTTATTATTATGGCATCTATACTATTGGTGAAAGCTGTACGGCAAATACCAGTCCAATACGCACGGCGTACTGCAGGTGGTGGCTATGAAAAGAATGTATTCGGTTCTAGACAATATATTCCATTAAAGTTAAATGCATCTGGTGTAATGCCAATCATTTTTGCGCAAGCCATTATGTTTGTACCTGGTTATCTAGGGCAAATGGAATTGTTGGAAGGCACAGGTGTTGGAGCATGGCTACAAACAAATTTTGGGAATAACATCTTTGGGTTCTGGTACAATTTAGTTTTTGCATTATTGATCATAGTGTTTACATACTTTTATACTGCGATCACTGTACCTACAAATAAGATGGCAGATGATTTGAAGCGTGGAGGTGGATTTATCCCAGGGATTCGGCCAGGCGCTGAAACCGGAGAATACTTAGATAAAATCATGTCTCAAATTACATTGCCAGGCTCTATCTTCTTAGCGTTAATTGCGGTATTTCCTGCTTTCGCTAGTGAGGTCTTTGGAGTAAAACAGGGATGGGCATTGTTTTTTGGAGGAACTTCTTTATTGATTATGGTAGGGGTGGCTATCGACACGGTAGAACAAGTAAATTCATATCTGTTAAATAGACACTATGATGGTTTAATGAAAACAGGTAAAAACCGTAAAGCAGTAGCATAATGGCAAGGAATAGAAGAGATAAACCAAAAGCTTCAAACGGAAAGAAGAAAGAAGAATTATTAGAATTAGATGGTTTGATTATAGAATCATTATCTAATGCTTTATTTCGTGTAGAGTTAGAAAATGGACATACGGTAGTAGCACATATCTCCGGTAAGATGCGAATGCATTATATTAAATTATTACCAGGGGATAAAGTGAAATTAGAGATCAGTCCTTATGATTTATCAAAGGGTCGAATAACGTATCGATACTAATACATAGAATTATTAATTAATTAAGAATTTTTTATGTACTTTTGCAGACCTAAAAAATCTTAAAACATAGTTTTCAAAATCCTTTTTTTGATTTTGATTTTAAAAACAACAAGATGAAAGTTAGAGCATCAATAAAAAAGAGAAGTGCCGAGTGCAAGATTGTACGTAGAAAAGGCCGACTTTACGTAATTAATAAAAAGAATCCTAGATTTAAACAAAGACAAGGGTAATTATGGCAAGAATTGCAGGGGTAGATGTACCTAAACAAAAGCGTGGTGTTATAGCATTAACATATATTTTCGGAATAGGAAGAAGTAGAGCTAAAGAAATTTTAGCTGCCGCAAAAGTAGAAGATAGTATTAAAGTGTCTGATTGGGATGATGATCAAATTGGTCGTATTCGTGAAGCAGTTGGTGAATTTACTATTGAAGGAGAGTTACGATCTGAAGTACAATTAAACATCAAGCGTTTGATGGATATTGGTTGTTACAGAGGAATACGTCACAGAGTTGGTTTGCCACTTAGAGGACAACGTACTAAAAATAATTCTAGAACTCGTAAGGGTAGAAGAAAAACTGTTGCAAATAAGAAAAAAGCAACTAAATAATATCAATCATTAGACAAGACGTAGGGAGTATTAATCATTAGGTGCCTTCTATTATTATGGAAAATTTCTAACTACTTAATACTAACTGCTAAATACTAAAACAAATGGCAAAGTCAACTTCAAAAAAGCGAAAGGTAATTGTTGAGTCTATGGGAGAAGCTCATGTTACAGCATCTTTCAATAATATCATTGTATCATTGACGAACAAAAAAGGAGATGTAATCTCTTGGTCGTCTGCTGGTAAAATGGGATTCAGAGGATCTAAAAAAAACACCCCTTATGCTGCGCAATTAGCAGCAGAAGATGCTTCAAAGGTTGCTATAGAGGCAGGTTTGAAAAAAGTGAAGGTGTATGTTAAAGGACCTGGAAATGGACGTGAATCTGCAATCAGAACATTACATAATGTAGGGATTGAAGTGGTAGAGATCATCGATGTTACTCCAATGCCTCATAACGGGTGTAGACCTCCAAAAAGAAGAAGAGTATAATTAGAATAAGGGTATATATAAACAATTGCTATCCTGAACTCGTTTCAGGATCTGTTTATACGCTTCCTAAAGTATACAAGATATAAAACTAATAGTAAATCTAAAAAGGAGTATTGATTATCGAAGGACATGACCTTAATTCATAATCACCTTTTAATTAAATAGACAAAATGGCAAGATATACTGGTCCTAAAACAAAAATCGCACGTAAATTTGGCGAAGCGATATTCGGAGACGATAAGTCTTTTGAAAAAAGAAATTATCCTCCTGGGCAACATGGAAACAACAGACGTAGAGGAAAGAAGAGTGAATATGCAATCCAATTAATGGAAAAGCAAAAAGCAAAATACACTTACGGAGTATTAGAGCGTCAGTTCAGGAACATGTTTGATAAAGCAACAAGATCTCAAGGGATTACGGGTGAGGTATTACTTCAGCTTTGTGAATCTCGTTTGGATAATGTAGCGTTTAGAATGGGGTTGTCAAATTCTCGAAGTGGAGCTAGGCAATTAGTTTCGCACAGACATATTACTGTAAACGGACAATTAGTGAATATTCCATCATACCAATTAAAAGCAGGTGATGTAGTAAGCGTTAGAGAAAAATCTAAATCATTAGAGGTGATTCAAAATTCTTTAGCTAATAATAGCAAAGTATACGAGTGGATTACTTTTAATAATGATACGAAACAAGGAACTTTTGTTTCAGTTCCGGCTAGAATTCAAATTCCGGAAAACATTAATGAGCAATTCATCGTCGAATTATATTCTAAGTAATCAATAACTCAAAGAACACATAATACCATGGCAATATTAAATTTTCAGAAGCCCGATAAAGTGATCATGATAGACTCTACGGAGTTTGATGGGAAGTTTGAGTTTAGACCACTAGAACCGGGATATGGATTAACAATAGGTAACGCTTTGCGTAGAGTTTTGCTTTCTTCATTAGAAGGGTTCGCAATTACTTCATTACGATTAGAAGGGGTAGATCACGAATTTTCTACTTTATCTGGAGTAGTAGAAGATGTTACTGAGATTATCTTGAATCTTAAGCAAGTTCGTTTCAAACGTCAGATAGAAGATATCGACAATGAAGCTGTAACGGTTTCTGTTTCAGGACAAGAGCAATTAACAGCTGGGGATTTTCAGAAATTTATTTCTGGTTTCCAAGTGTTGAACCCAGACCTAGTAATCTGTAATATGGATAAAAAAGTATCCTTAAACCTTGAGATTTCTATCGAAAAAGGTAGAGGGTATGTACCTGCAGAAGAGAATAAGAAGCCTAATGCACCTATCGGAACAATCTTTACAGATTCTATATATACACCTATAAAAAATGTAAAGTATGGTATTGAAAACTATAGGGTAGAGCAAAAGACAGATTACGAGAAATTAGTTTTCGAAATCGTAACTGATGGTTCTATTCATCCTAAGGATGCATTAACTGAAGCAGCAAAAACATTGATCCACCATTTCATGTTATTTTCTGATGAGCGTATCACCCTAGAGGCTGATGAAATTGCGCAAACAGAGACGTATGATGAGGAATCATTGCACATGCGACAGTTGTTAAAAACAAAGCTAATCGATATGGATTTATCAGTAAGAGCATTAAATTGTTTGAAAGCAGCAGAAGTAGATACTTTAGGTGACTTAGTATCATATAATAAAAATGATTTGATGAAGTTCCGTAACTTTGGTAAGAAATCACTAACAGAGCTAGAAGAGCTTGTAAATGTTAAAGGATTGAACTTTGGTATGGATTTATCTAAATATAAATTAGACAGAGACTAATTAGTTGTAGTCAAAAGAGTATCGAAAATGAGACACGGAAAGAAAATAAATCACTTAGGAAGAAAGACTGCGCATCGTAAAGCAATGCTTGCGAATATGGCTTGTTCTTTAATTGAGCATAAAAGAATCAATACAACTGTGGCGAAAGCAAAAGCTTTGAAGCAGTTTATAGAGCCTTTGGTAACAAAGTCTAAAGCAGCAAATAACACTACAACGGCAGATTCTACACATAACCGAAGAATCGTATTTAGTCGTTTGCGTGATAAGTATGCGGTAACTGAACTTTTTGGAGAGGTATCTGAGAAAATCGGAGAGCGACCAGGAGGATATACTAGAATTATTAAACTAGGAAATCGTTTAGGAGATAACGCGGATATGGCAATGATTGAGTTGGTAGACTTTAATGAGTTATACAACGCAAACAAGCCAGCGAAGAAAAAATCTACACGAAGAAGAGGTGGTAAAGGGAAGAATGCAGAAACTGCACCTGTAGCACCTACAGAAACAACTAGTTCAGAAGAGGAATAAATGACTAGAAAGAATTAAATAGAAAAAAAGGATAAGCGCTTAGCGTTTATCCTTTTTTTTTGAAAATTTTATAACGTAGAAAAACTATCAAATACTGGAATAGTATCCTGATTATTATTTGATATAAAATAAGCCATAGTACTAATTATGGTGTTGTATAAAAAATAAATAGTCGTAGTGTTATACGAATTAAGAGGCACGCGACTATCTGATGGGTCTGATAATAAAAACAAATAAAAAAAGTAAACAGATGAAATATCAATCTAGAAAAAAAGCAATACTGTTATTAGCGGATGGTACTATTTTTTACGGCAAATCTGTAGGTAGAGAAGGTAGTGCTTTCGGTGAAGTGTGTTTTAATACGGGTATGACAGGGTATCAAGAGATATTCACAGATCCTTCATATTACGGACAGCTTATGGTAGCAACAAATGCTCATATCGGTAATTATGGAACAAATCCAGAAGATATGGAGTCTGATGATGTTAAAATTTCAGGTCTTATTGTAAAGAATTTCAGTTATGAATTTTCTAGGGTAGATTCAGATGGACCATTGCAAGATTTTTTAGAAAAAAATAATTTGCTAGCTATTTGTGATGTCGATACAAGGGCGTTGGTAAGTTATATAAGGGATCATGGTGCAATGAATGCTGTGATTTCTACAGAAATAGAGGATATAGATGCCTTAAAGAAACAATTGGCAGCTGTACCCCCAATGAATGGTTTAGAGTTGGCTTCAAAGGTGTCTACAAAAGAACCTTATTTCTTTGGGGATCCAAATGCAGCTTGCAAAATTTCAGCATTGGATTTAGGGATTAAAAAGAATATATTAAGAAGTCTTGCCGAAAGAGGAGCATACATACAGGTGTTTCCGTATGATACTTCTTTCGATGCAATGAGTGCATGGAATCCAGATGGATATTTTTTATCCAACGGGCCTGGGGATCCAGAACCATTAGAAAATGCAATTGAAGTCGCTAAGGAGATTATAGAAAAAGACCTACCGGTATTTGGAATTTGTTTAGGGCATCAAGTGATTGCTTTAGCTAATGGTATTGGTACGTATAAAATGCATAATGGACATAGGGGTATCAATCATCCAGTAAAGAATTTGGATACAGGTAAAGGTGAAATTACATCTCAAAATCATGGTTTTGCTGTGAATAGAGAAGATGCAGAACAGAACGAAGCTATCGAAATTACGCACGTACATTTAAATGATGGTACTGTAGCTGGAATACGAGTGAAAAACAAAAATTGCTTTTCGGTACAATACCATCCAGAGGCAAGTCCTGGTCCAAATGATTCAAAATATCTATTCGATCAGTTTATTGAAAATATAGAAAAATCAAAAGTAACGGTATAAAATAACTGAATTTTAGGGTTTTCGGAAATAAAAGCGCTAAAATATATAGGATTGCTAGTAGTATGGGGTTGAAAAATTAACCCTAATTTAAAGTGATCAAAATTTAGGTGTTTCGTATCTTGCGGAACGTAAAAAAAATCAAATAACAATAATTCAAAGACATGAGTGTAATCATTAATATTCACGCTAGACAGATTTTAGATTCAAGAGGTAACCCTACAGTAGAGGTTGATGTAATCACGGAAAATGGAGTTTTAGGAAGAGCAGCAGTGCCTTCAGGAGCTTCTACGGGAGAGCATGAAGCAGTAGAGTTGAGAGATGGTGGAAGCGAGTACATGGGTAAAGGTGTACGTAAAGCAGTAGAGAACGTAAATACAATAATTGCTGAAGAATTATTAGGAAGCTCTGTTTTTGATCAAAATGGATTAGATCAAGCAATGATTGCATTGGATGGAACACCTAATAAATCTAAATTAGGAGCAAATGCAATTTTAGGAGTTTCATTGGCAGCAGCAAAAGCAGCAGCAAATGAATTGAATATGCCATTATATCGTTATATCGGTGGGGTAAGTGCAAATACACTTCCTGTACCTATGATGAATATCATTAATGGAGGTTCACATAGTGATGCTCCTATTGCTTTTCAAGAATTTATGGTAATGCCTGTAAAAGCAAAAAATTTCACACATGCAATGCAAATTGGTACTGAGATTTTTCATAACCTAAAGAAAGTATTACATGATCGTGGATTAAGTACTGCTGTAGGAGATGAAGGAGGTTTTGCACCAACATTAGACGGTACTGAGGATGCAATTGAATCTATTGAATTGGCAGTAAAAAATGCAGGATATAAATTTGGTGAAGAAGTAATGATCGCTTTAGATTGTGCTGCTGCTGAGTTTTATGTAAATGGAAAATACGATTACAAGAAATTTGAAGGAGATAAAGGTGAAATCAGAACTAGCGAGCAACAAGCAGACTATCTTGCTGAATTAGCTGGAAAATACCCAATTATTTCTATCGAAGATGGTATGGATGAGAACGATTGGGAAGGTTGGAAATACCTTACTGAGAAAATTGGAGATAAAGTGCAATTGGTTGGTGATGATTTATTTGTAACTAACGTAGAGCGTTTGTCTAGAGGAATTGAAAATGGAATTGCAAATTCTATCTTAATTAAAGTAAATCAAATCGGTACACTTACAGAAACTATTGCAGCTGTAAACATGGCGCATAATGCAGGATATACTTCTGTAATGTCTCACCGTTCTGGTGAAACTGAAGATAATACTATTGCAGATTTAGCAGTAGCATTAAATACAGGACAAATCAAAACAGGTTCAGCATCTCGTAGTGATAGAATGGCAAAATATAACCAATTGCTTCGTATTGAAGAAGAATTAGGATCTATTGCTTATTTTCCACAGGAGAAAGCATTCAAAATCAAAAAATAGTCTAGGCTTAGGTATAGGCAATGCCACGGATGTTTTCTGTTGACCTTCATAATGAAGATTAAAATACAGGAATACTAAATTATAGGTGGTTTTATAAACGAAACGAGGATTTTTCTATAAAATCCTCGTTTTTTTTTTCATAAGCATAAAAAAATATACCACCTCAAAAAGAAGAGTAAGTAATACTACGTATTCGCAGTATATTTCGTAATTTAGCTTCTCTTATTATAAAAGCAAAATTCTATATAATCGCATGTCAAAAATAGCAACGTTAACAATTGATGGGAAGAACTATGAGTTTCCAATCATTGAAGGTACTGAAAATGAATTAGCAATAGATATTAAGACACTTCGTGGTGTTACCGGTGGTGTCACAACTATTGATCCAGGGTATAAAAATACAGGAAGCTGTAAGAGTGCTATTACATTCTTAGATGGAGAAAAAGGAATTTTGAGATACCGTGGGTATAGTATAGAAGAGTTAGCAGATAAAGCAGATTTTTTAGAGACAGCTTATTTGTTGATTTTTGGAGAGTTACCAACTGCAGCACAATTAGATAAGTTTGATAAAGACATAAAGGAAGAATCACATGTAGAAGAAGATATGAAGAAAATCTTAGATGGTTTTCCTAAAAGTGCACACCCTATGGGTGTTTTGTCTTCATTAACCAGCGCATTAATCGCGTTTAATCCTGAGTCTGTAGATGTAGATTCAGAAGAGGCAATGTATGATGCTATTGTAAGAATTATGGCGAAGTTTCCAGTATTGGCAGCTTGGACAATGAGAAAAAGAAAAAGTTTGCCTTTAGATTATGGAGATAGTTCATTAGGATATGTCGAAAACCTGCATAAAATGATGTTTTCAAGACCTAATAAAACATATACGGCAAATAAAGTAGTGAATGATGCTTTAGATAAGTTATTGATTCTTCATGCAGATCATGAGCAAAACTGTTCTACATCTACTGTACGTATTGTAGGATCGTCACATGCAGGATTGTTTGCGTCGTTATCTGCTGGTATTTCAGCATTATGGGGACCACTTCATGGTGGAGCAAACCAAGCTGTTATTGAGATGCTAGAAGCAATTAAAGCTGATGGTGGAGATACAGCGAAGTATATTAATAAAGCAAAAGATAAAGAAGATCCATTCCGTTTAATGGGATTTGGGCATAGAGTATATAAAAACTTTGACCCAAGAGCCAAGATTATTAAAAAAGCGGCAGAAGAAGTGTTAGGGGATTTAGGAATTGAAGATCCAGTA